>CAJKZK010000154.1 GCA_905204225.1 uncultured Bacillota bacterium | reverse complement strand
AATTTTAAATGATATGCTTATTTTAAAAAAACATAATGTTGTTGATTTAAAACAATATTTAGAAATTTTTGATTTTCCAGTTATTGAATATTATAAAAAATCTGGATTTGTTTTTCCTGAAGACAATTTTGATGAATTAGCAAAATATTTTATTGAAAGATATAAAAAAGAATCTATTAATTGTCCTTTACAAAATCATGTTAAAGAAATTTTAGATTATTTTACTAGAATTGGAAAAAAACTATATATAGTATCTGCTTCTGAAAAGAATTTATTATTAGATCAGTTAAAAACTTATCAAATAGACCAATATTTTCTTGATATATCAGGATTAGATAATATAAATGCTTCAAGTAAAATAGAATCAAGCAAACAATTTGTAAAAGAAAAAAATTTTAATCTTGATAAAACAATTTTTATTGGTGATACTTTACATGATTATGAAGTAAGTAAACAAATAGGTGTTAATTGTATTTTATTATCTAAAGGACATCAATCTAAAAGAAGATTATTAAAAAGTGGTTGTATTGTGATTGATGACTTGATAAAATTAAAGTCTATCATTAAATAAAAGGGGCGATTTTATGAAAAACGAACAATTTAAGAATAGTGTAAGAATATATAAATCATCTTTTGCTAAATTATTTATGTTTAGTTTATCTGTTGTGATTTTGTTTATAGCATCTTATAGTTGTTATTATTTATTAAGTGGATATGATTTTGGGTTGTCTGCCATTGCTATTTTTGCTGGTGGTTTTCTTCCTTTATTTTATTGTTTACAAATGATGATTGGTAAAGTTTCATCTGGTTCAAAAGTTGAATATAATGAATTTTATAAACCATATAAAGCATTTTATAATCCTACTAATAGAGGAACATATGCAATCATATTAAATTTACTTTTAACTTTATTGGTATTATATTTATCAAATTTATTAAGTATAGGAATTTATAGTATTTTTCATTATGATAATTTTAAAGAAATTGCTGATTTAATTTTATCTTCTTCATTAGATAGTACTCAAATAATAGAAATATTAAATAAAATACTTAATATGCCAAATTATATTTATTATTTATTAGTTAGTAGATTAATTCCTTTTATCTTTTTATTTTATAGAATTAAAAATAGATTAATGATTTGTTATTTTAATCTAATGATGCCTTTACCATTGATTTTGATGAATAATGTTAATAAAAACATGATTAAGGAAAATAAAAAATTTATTAATAAATTTTGTCTTAAAGGAAATATGATATTTATAACATTATTTTCTATTGGTTATTTGGTTTCTGGATGTATTACTTGTTATTTTGGTAATGATTTACCTGATGTGGGCTATATTTATATTATCGCTTTAGCAAGTGGATTATTATTATCAAGTTTTGTTTTACCAATAGTATTAATAGGATATTGTTTTGCTGCTGATAGATTACAACCTTTATTTTTGAAAAAAATTCAAACTCAAATATTAAATCTTTCTTCAAGTATTGCTGATGATGGTAGTGAAGAAACTAATATAATAAAGAAAATGCTTGATGATTTATCTTCAAAAATTGATGATAAAAATAATGATAAAGATAAATAAATTTAATAAAAAATAGAATAAATGCTTAATGTA
>CAJKZK010000153.1 GCA_905204225.1 uncultured Bacillota bacterium | reverse complement strand
ATTATAATTCCTATAACCAAATAAATATATTTATTATATTTAAAATTTTTTATAAATAATTCTAATAAAGAAATAATAAAAAGCGCTAAAGCAATACAATGTAAAACACCAAACATGATAGTTATATTAACATCATTAATTATTATACCAATTATATAAGTTCCTAATGTTAATAATAAACTAACACCTAATAACATTAATCCTCTTTTTAAATTATTTTTTGAAAAAGAGCAACATACACCTGTTAATGCTAAAAATAAAAATACTATAAATTGTCTAACAATTATTCTTACATCCCATGTCCAATAATTATAAGCAAACAATTCTAAACTTCTAGTCCAATTATTTCCACCATATTCAAGAAAAATATTTCGCATTAAAAAACCAGAATCATACATAAAATGATCAAAAATCATAAATATAATAGCTATACCCCTTATCAAATCGATTTCTAAAACACGATTAAATGTTTTTTCTTGCAAATTAATTTTCTCCCTATATATAAAAAGAATAATTAAAAAAATAATTAACTTCAATAAGTTTATTAATTATTTCATTAAATAAAAGTTTGTCATATTAATATTTGTAATAGTATCTATTAAAAAATATATTAATAAATAATTATGCTAAAAATTGATTGATATAATTTACTTGAAGAAATTTAATTTTAAAAAATTACAATTTGAAAATATTTATCAAAAAATAATTTTTATATTAAAAAAGAGATTTTCTCTCTTTTTAACATGTAATATCTATTAAATCAAATTTAATAATTTTGCTTAGTTCTGATAAAGTTGTTTCAATTTGATAACCGATTTTACCACCACTGAAGATAATCTTATCATAATCAGAAGCAGAAATATCAATAATAGTTTTAAAAAATTTTTTCATTCCAATTGGTGAACAACCACCATGAATATAACCTGTTAAGGGTAATAAATCTTTTGATTTAATCATTTCTATAGATTTTTCATTTACACTAATTGCAGCTTTTTTCAAATCTAATTCTTTATTAACTGGAACTAAGAAAACATAATATTGATGCGATTTACCTTGAGTAACTAATGTTTTAAAAACAATATTTGGATCCTCATTTAAAGAATTAGCAACATCAATTCCACTAATTGCTCCACTTGATAAATAATTATGAATTGTAAAATTAATCTTTTTTTGTTCTAATAATCTAATTGCATTAGTTTTCTCTTCTTTCATATTAAATATAAACCTCCATGAACCTTAAAATAATTTATAAAAAAAGTAGTTCATATAAACTACTTTATTTTACAATTATTTATTTAATTCTTCACCACAATTTTTACAAAATTTAGCATCAGCATCATTTTCAGCATTACATTTTGAACAAATATTTTTTAATTTATGACCACATGAAGAGCAAAATAAAGCATCTTTATCATTTTCACATTTACAATTTGGACAAATAATTTTATTTGAAGCATTAATAGTCTTACTTAATTCTTCACGTGTACCATCAAGCATATAATTAACAACATCTTTATGTACTGGAGCGCTTTGACTAGCTGCAAAAGAATTAAGTTCTTTCATAAAACCAAAAATCAAAAAAACAATTCCAATGAAAATTAAAGGCATACCAATAAATAAACAAAAAAACAAATGAGGTGGAGTTGCTGAATTAAAACTCATAAAAAAATCAATAAAACCAATAATTGCTAATAATAATCCTATTGGTAAAAATATAAATCCTAAAGTCCTAAATGTTTTTTTTAATTTTGAATAATCTTTCATTTCTATCACCCAATTAAAGTATAACATGTAATATTTAAAATAAAAATATTTTAATTAAAAAAACTCGTTACATAACATAACGAGTAATAATTTAATAAGTGGTGACCCAGAAGAGATTCGAACTCCTGACCTACAGCTTAGA
>CAJKZK010000152.1 GCA_905204225.1 uncultured Bacillota bacterium | reverse complement strand
TTAATCTTATTTATTTATTGTTTTAATATTTATTGATTATTTAAAATTTATACCAATTTAATTAAAAAGTTGGTCATCCAATTTTCGGATTTGACCAACTTTTATTTGTAGCCAATATTTATATAGTCATTATCATTATGTTTATGAATAAATATAATAATTAGGAATTCATAATTCTAGCCGATCTTTGTTTAATTGTAATACTACAATCACCAATAGTTGATTCATTTTTACCTTCAACTCTTATAATTACTTGTAATGGATTCGTACATTTTAACGATTTTCCATCAATTAATGTTAATTTTATTCCTGAAGTTGTAAAAACACTAAATTCAAAATTAGTTGTATCACTTATTTCAAAATCATAATAATTAACATAATTTGACATTTTAGATTTAACCATTTTCAATAAGTAATATTTATTTTCATTAGCATAGAATGTGTTATTTGTAGAAGTAAAGCTTAGATTAACAAATGAAACTTCAGTTTGTTTATTTAAATTACATGAATCACATTTACCAGTTGTTAAATATAAATCATTATGTTCATGTAAATTAGTAATAACACCTCTTCCAATAGTTTTACCACCTTCATAGATATTAAATTTAGCATTGTTTACAAGTGGTTTAAGCGTATCTAATGTAATTGTAATGTTTTCTTCAGTAGTTCCCGGTAAAAATAATTCAAGACCTTCTGGTAATGTAATCTTACCACTAAATTGTGAGAAAGTATCAGTGAAACTAAGTGTTGGCTTATATTCATTAGATATTGGAGTATTTCTACCACCTTCATCTTTTGATAAAAGAGTAACAGTGGCTTTAAATACATCATAATTTTTAACTGTATTTAAAGTTGAAATAATATAACCCCTAGATAATTCAGAGCGATTAACACCAGAGACTTTTAAAGCAACTTCATCACCAATAGTAGCAGAGGTTACTTTAACATTATTTATAGAAATATCAGTGATAGTTATTTCTTTATAAATATTATTAACAAAAAGTTTATCACCAACTTTTACACTTCCTTTAGCAATCTTAGTTTTAATAATTGTATTACTTGCAACTGTAAACACATCTTGTATACCACAATAGAATGGAGAATTATCTAAAACAACTAATTCAAAACTATCTTTTCCTTTATTAGCAACTTGATAATTATCATTATAATTAATTAATCCAACAAAACGAATGAATATTTCATTTGTAGGAATACTAGCTCTACCTATAACATTATATTTAACATCTAAACAAAATGATATATTAGTAGTATCGATTGTACCAGTAGCAATTTCTAAATAATTATTAACAGGATTTTCAACATAATTTATTGTATAAGGACCATCAGATATATAAATTATATTCTTATTAATAGTATATTCGCCATGAGTAGAAGCTTCTAACCATTCATCAGTGCCTTTTAATTTAGCAACATATTCATAAGTTCCAGCATTAATAGGCACATTATTGGTAAATAAATTATCGCCTTTCTTTCTATATTCAACAATTAAGCCACCTTCATTATTAGTCATAGTAAGATAAGGGTCAACTGGTTGAGGTTCTCCATTATAAGTTAATTCAGGAATATTAGCTTTAATTTCTCTATTTTTAGGAGCAAGCTTAGTTCCTTCTAATGTTTTTTCTTCATGATATCCACAAACATCACAATTTCTTTGAATTACTTTATCAATACCATAATTTGCTTCAATTTTAGTAGTCCATTCACCACTATGATTAGCTTCATCAATTTTAATTACATCATGAGCAGGAGCTAATTCATTACAATTTGAAGCATGCCAATGATTATTTTCATCATAAAGCCATTTAGAAGTATCATAACTATGAATTGCAGTTTCTTTAATAGTTCTAGTTGTTTCATAATTACATACAGCACAAACACCTTTTTCTACTTTATCTTTATGAACTCCAGCAGGAGTTTTTTCACTC
>CAJKZK010000151.1 GCA_905204225.1 uncultured Bacillota bacterium | reverse complement strand
ATCTGTGTTGAAAGAAATTAGGAAGAAAAGCAATTTACCAATTCTAATCTTGACTGCATTTAATGATGAAGAATATAAAATTGATGCATTTACTAATTTAGCAGATGGATATATAGAAAAGCCATTTTCATTGCCGGTCTTAAAGGCTAGAATAGATTCTTTAATTAAGAAGAATTATGGACATTTAGAGAAGTTTGAATATAAGGATCTATCGGTTAATTTTAATAGCTATACAGCTAAAATAAATGGTGAAGAAATAGATGTAAATGCAAAAGAACTAGAAGTATTAAAATGTTTATTGGATAATAATGGACAAGTGTTAACAAGAATGCAAATTATTGATTATGTATGGAAAGATAGCGAAGAAATTCCTTATGATCGGGTAATAGATGTATATATAAAAGAACTTAGAAAAAAATTACAATTAGACTGTATAACTACTATAAGAAATGTAGGATATAAATTGGAGAGAAAATGAAAAAAATAAAGATATTTCCCAAAATGTTCATACAAATATTTTCTGTTCTTGGAATAATAATTATATTAGTTCATTCATTAGTTTTTTTTATCTTTCCTAAAACATATTTGGAGACGAGAAAAGAAAAGATTCATAATATGGCAAATGAAATTTCTAGTAATATGAATGGAAAAGAAATAAAATATATAGAACAAACTTTGGAACTTTATTCTAAGAGTAGTGAAATAAAAGCATTTATAAAAGAAAAAAATAATAAAAATGAAATACAAATCAAAGATGATATAAATGTTAATTTAGAAAGTGATAGTAATTCTTTGATAATTGAAGAAAGAGAAATAACGCTTAATGATGGTGAAAAAATAAATCTACAATTTGTTTCTACAGCTGATATGCAAAAAGATGCGAAAGATTTAAGCCTTAAATTTTTACCATATTCTTTATTAATATCAATTTTATTTTCTGCTATTATTTCTTTAATTTATGCAAAATCAATAAAAAATAATATACAAGAAATAAAAATTGTTACTGATAAAATGATGAAACTGGATAAAAAAACGCGTTTAAAAGTTAGCTCTAATGATGAGGTTGGAGAATTAAAACAACAAATTAATGATTTGTATTCTACTTTATTAAGAACAATTGACGATTTGGAATTTAAAAATAAAGAAATTTTAAAATTAGAAAAGTTAAAATATGACTTTTTTAAAGGTGCATCCCATGAACTTAAAACTCCTCTTGCTAGTCTTAAAATAATACTGGAAAATATGAAATACAATATTGGAAAATATAAAGAAAGAGATATTTATATTAATGAATGTATTGAAATCGTTGATAGTTTAACAAAAAATATTTCTCAAATATTATCAGTTCATTCTATAGAAAATTTGAATAATGATGAAGAATATTTGAAAATAAATGATACATTAGAAGACATATTAAAAAAGTATGAAATATTAGCAAATCAAAAGAAAATAACTGTCAATAATTATATATTAGATGAGAATGTTTATATAGGAAAAACAGCTTTAAAGATTATTCTATCTAATTTGATTAGTAATGCGGTAAAATATACTGATGTAAATGGGGTAATTAATATTGGGATAGTTAATGATTGGTTATATATAGAGAATTCATACGGTAACAATAAAATTTCGAATATGGATAAAATATTTGATGTTAAATTTGATTTAAATAAGGAAAATAGTAATGGATTAGGTTTATATATTGTAAGTAATATTCTGAATAATTACAATATAGAATATAAAGCATTGCAGGATGAAGAATTTTTTATCTTTAAAATTAAAATATTTTCTTAAACAAGATATAATTCTGCAATAGTTTCTGTTTTTTTTTATGCCCATTTTTACGGAAGGAGGTATCGACCGTGGCTAACAGAATTATGGGTATTACTGTCAAGATTGGCAAAGATACCACCAAATTACAGACTGGCTTCCTGTATAATTCAAAGTGTAGGAAAAATAAAAAATTATATTTCATCAACGTTTCATAAAAGGTGTGTAGAATGATATTAAAAGTAGCTATAAAATGCTATTGTGAAAAAAATAAAGGAGGAATAATTTATGAAAAAATGCTTGTCAAGTAGATGCAATTAGTTATGGAGTAAGAAAATAGAAAGGAGTAGTTAGGAAAGTGATAAAAAATGCTATAGCATATATTACAAGAAAGAGAAATAGAACTTTAATAATTTTTATCATAATAACTATAGTTCTTTCTTGCTTGTATTCTTGTTTAACAATAATGAAATCAAGCAATGAAATAGAAAAGACTTTATATGAAAGTTCTAATTCTTCAATTTCA
>CAJKZK010000150.1 GCA_905204225.1 uncultured Bacillota bacterium | reverse complement strand
GTAAATATATTTGGAATGTATCTTGTCCAGAATATTCACTAGAAGTATTTTTGATTTTTATACTACAATTATATAAACCATTATTATAAGTTACTTTATAATCACTTCTTTCAAAAGTAGCATAGCTTCCACCATGTCCAAATGGGAACGCTACTTCTTGATTATATACCCAATTACTACTTGAATTTTTAACACCAAATGTACCACTTGCGTTACCTTGATTTAACACTTGATCTTCATATCTAGTTTCAAAATATTTATAACCAACATATATACCTTCTTGATATACTAAATATTTTGTATTATGAGTATATGTTGTTGTAGCAGGCAATGAATTATAATCAGTATAAGTAAAATCACCTTGGTTAACTGTACTTGGTGCAGAATAATTATCATATAAATATGTATCTGCTAAATGTCCAGATGGATCAAGCTTACCAGTTAAAACATCACCTAATGCTCTAAATGAAGAAGTTCCACCATTACCAGACCATAAACAAGCATCAATATCATATTTAGATATATTTTTCATTTGCATAGGATTACAAGTATTTAAAACCAAAACAATGTTTTTAATTTTTCCATCATTTTTATATTTAACTAAATTATCTAAAATATCTTTTTCTTCATTAGTTAAATCTTGATAATTACCATTAATACTTTCAGGAGCATTAAAATTCAAATCACCATTTTCACTACCATTACGAGAAATAATCATAACAGCAGCATCACCATATTGACTAACTGTCGCATCAGCTGTGGTTTTTATTTCATCAAATTTAACTTCATTAATACTAAATTCAACTACATTTAAATCTCCATTAGGCCAAGAATTGAACATTTTCCACTTCTTACCCATTCCAGCAATTTCATATTTAGAATATAAATCTGGATTAACTTTAATTCCATCAGCTTCTAAACATGCTTTTAAACTATCATTAGTATTAGCAGCATGTGCTCCACTACCTTCACCACTAGTAATATAATTACTAGGTAATTGATTAGTGCCAAATAAAGAAATTTTTGATTCATTTTTTAAAGGTAAAGCATTATTATTGTTCCAAAGTAATACTGTTCCTTCAGCATCTACTCTTTTAGTTACATCTCTAATATAAGAATTTAAACCTTCTTTATTCCATCTTTGTTGAAATTCAAATTTACCATCTTCATTTTTATGCCAACGATATTGCATAAAATCAGATTTGAAATACATCACATCAGGTGTATCATTATTTGAATCATCAACTTTAATAAATGTATCAATATTTAAAAATGAATTGATTTGTCCTGAATAAGTTTCAGCAATCTGTCCACCTACAATAACTGCACCTAACATTAAACCCCAGAAAGTAGTTGATAAACCCCAAAATGATCTTTTAAATATGTTCATTTTTCTTTGCTCCTTTCTTTCTTAAAATAAACATTACTAAGAATCCGATAAATCCAGCTAACATAAAAATATCGAAAACAAATAATGCTGTTTGCCACCAGCTATCAAATAAAGTAACAACTTGACCAGTTGTCGCTGCAACTTCTGAAAAAATTACATAACAAATTATAATCGCAGCACTAGCATAAAAAGCAAATATTGCGCATAAAGCAGACAATACCCCCCATGGCACTTTTTTCATATAAACCTCCTAAAAAGTTATTTTCTTATTGAATAATAACTTCAAATGCATAATATATAAAAACGCTTACAATGAGAATAGATAATTCGTATGTTAATATTTTAATTTCGTATTTTAAAAAATAAAAAAAGAATTTACTACAATTATTTTAGCAAACAAATAAAGTAATAAATTCTTAAATATTTAATTAAAATATAGCTTTATTCAGTAATTTTATTAAATTTTAACATAAATATTTCTATAACAATTTTAATAACAATCCAAATAAATAAAATTAAACCAAATTCTGTTGTATTATAAAATGCATGACCAATAACAATTAAAGGTATTAACAATAATTGAATTATATATAATGATTTTAATAAATTAAATTTCTTTTTCAAAATACAAATAATTTCTAAAATGCCAAATAAAGCAATAATTATAGTACTTACAATCGAAACAGTCATATTTACATTAATAAATTGTAAACAATATAAAATAACACTAATAACATTTACACATATTGAACTTATCAAAATTAATTTATGATTTTTATAAATATTTTCTTCACCTAAATTGTATTTAATTAAATCAAAAATTAATAAACACAAACAAATAGCAACATGGATTATTAATATATATAATGCATACGATTCTTTATATAATGTATATTCATAAAAATAAACAATACCATATATTCCACCTAAAAGATAAAAATTTAAAATATCAACTTTTAACCTACCAAACGAATCATTTTCTCTTAATAATATAAATTGCGCAATAGATATAACTATGCTAAATAGAATACTAAAAATTGAACCAATCATTACTAAATGAAATGCTTGAGCAACATTTAAGCCAACTGTTAAACAATTTAAAGCTAAAAATG
>CAJKZK010000149.1 GCA_905204225.1 uncultured Bacillota bacterium | reverse complement strand
AACGACAGCTTTCTAATAATATCTCATTGCTTTATCTTTTGTCAACAACTTTTTTAAACATTTTTTAATATTTTTTTATTTATGCTTTTATACATGTGCATGCACGCACATGTATAATATGATAAATTGTATGATTACATACTTTACTAGTTGGTTAATATTTATAAAATATTTGTTATCTTTTGTAGCGACTACTAACACTTATTTTTTTGTAAGCACTTTCAAACTTATATATATTATATTTTATTAAAATATAAAAATTTTTATTATTTTTTTATTACAAGAATTTAATATAAATTTAAAATATTTGTTGTTTTTATTATTTTTAATCTTTATACTATTTTCAATGTCTATGATCGAATAGAGGAGCGACTATAAATGATTATTTTCTTTCTTATATGACTTTGAAAGAAAAGAAAGGTAAGAGTCGCCGAAACCTTCTTAGTAATATTAGTCAAATATGAAAAGTTGAGTTGGGACGTAGAAATAAGATTTTACGTACTCTGTGGAATTTATCCACTTGGCACTATTGATACGGGTCCTATTTAATTTTCTAGGGTCACGAATTAGTGTGATCCTTAGACAAAATTAAAGGAGGACATTTTTTTATGTCAAAGAAATTTTTTAAAACTTTTTTATGTGGTTTATCCACAATTTTAGCTACTTCTTGTGCTACTAGTATCGATAATTTTATTTATCATTATGAAGTTAATTTTTCTTCTATTGATACTTCAAATGTTGAAGTTGAAAAATTAATTATAGGTATGGAATGTAATTATTCTCCTTTTAATTGGACTGATCCAATTGATAATGATTATAATGTTTCTATTTCTAATGTTGGTGGTAGTTATGCTGATGGTTATGATATTCAAATTGCTAAATTGTTATCTCAAGCTTTAAATATGGAAGTAGAAATTATTAAAGAAGATTGGGAATCATTAGTTCCTGATGTTCAACTTAATTCTATTAATTTAGTTTTAGCAGGTATGACGGAAACTGATGAAAGAAAAAAATCAATTGATTTTACTGATGAATATTATCGTTCTGAACTTGTTTTAATTACTAAAAAAGATATTGCAGATCAATATGTAAATATTTTAAATAATGATGATTTATCTATTTTGTTAAAAGATAAAAATATTGTTTCACAAGTTTCTACTGTTACAAATGATGTTATTGAGACATTTAGAATAAATTATGGAGCTAATCATTTATCTCCTTTATCTACTTTTGCTGATTGCGCTATTGATGTTAGTAATGGTTCTAGTTTTGCTATGACCGCTGAATATCCTGTAGCCAAAGCAATTGTTAATTCTAATAAGAATTTAGGTATTATTAGAATTTCTCAAGATATTTTAGGTATTGATTTATCTTCTTTAGGTGTTTCTATAGGTCTTAAAAAAGGTAATATTCATCTTAAAGAATGTATAAATCAAGCTTTAAAACAAATCAATCAAGATACTAGAAATAAGATGATGAGTGAAGCAGTTAATAGAAGTGGAGAATAATTATGAATGATATTTCTTCTTTGTTATCTAAATATGGTTCATTTTACTTAAATGGTACTTTAGCTACAATTGTTTTGTCATTAGTTGGTACTTTTGGTGGTTTGTTTTTAGGTATCTTTCTAGCGTTTGGTAAAACTTTAAATACTAATGATTGTGTATGGTATCATAAATTATATAGATGTCCTATTAAATGGTTATGTAATTTATATTCTTTAGTTATTAGAGGTACACCTATGATGGTTCAAGCTATGCTTTTTAAATATGGTTCTCAAATGATAGGTATTAATTGGAATGATATTTTAAAAGGTGTTAATACTTGGAATGGTTGGTTAATAGCAGGTTTAATTGTTATTACTCTTAATACTGCTGCATATATGTCTGAAATTGTTATATCTGGTTTAAATGGTGTTGATAGAGGTCAAGTAGAAGGTGCTAAATCATTAGGTATGAACGATATGCAAACTTTATTTAATATTACTCTTCCTCAAGCTATTAGAAATTCTATTCCTACTATTGGTAATGAATGGATTGTCAATATTAAAGATTCTTCTGTTTTAAATGTTATTGCAGTTTCTGAACTATATTGGCAAGCTTCTAGTGCTGCTAGTAAGAATTATCAATATATGGCTACTTATATTATTATTGCTTTTATTTATTTGTTATTAACTTTACTAGCAACATTAATTTTAAAATTTATTGCTTTTAAATTAGATGGCAACAAATTTAAAACTGTATTTTCTAATTTTTTAATTCATTTTAGAAAGGAGAATTAATCATGTCTATTTTACAAGTTAATCATTTAGCAAAAACCTTTTTAAATAACACAATAGTTTTAAAAGATATTTCTTTTAATGTTGAAAAAGGTGAATGTTTATCAATTATTGGTAGTTCTGGTTCTGGTAAATCTACTCTTTTAAGATGTCTTAATTTATTAGAAACTCCTACTTCAGGAGAAATTATTTTTAATAATCAAAATATTTTAGATAAAAAAGTTAATAAAAATTTAATTAGATCTAAATTATGTATGGTCTTTCAATCTTTTAATTTATTTAATAACATGGATGTTTTATCTAATTG
>CAJKZK010000148.1 GCA_905204225.1 uncultured Bacillota bacterium | reverse complement strand
CATTAAATTCCCAAGCACAAGATACAAAATCATCAACCCAACATTCATCAATAGCACTATATGTAGCAATATTTCCTTCAAAATATATTGAAGCATCTTCTTGATCAGAGAAATAATCAAAAGCTCCTGTACTAACATCAGTACATGAAGCAGGAATAATTACTTCAACACTACCAAGAATATATGAAAATGCTCCATCTTCAATAGAAGTTATTTTCTTACCTAAATCTAATGTAGTAACTGAATAAGCTGTTCCAACATCATTTTCTTCATCACCATAAAATGCAAATGTACCAATAGCAGTTGCTCCAGTAAAGGTAATTGTTTTTAAACATTTACTATAAGAAAATGCTTCAAGACCAATACTTTTAATTTTATCTGTGAAATGTAATTCACTAATCTTTTTACAATTGCTAAATGCACTAGTATCAATTTCTTCTACATTATTCCAATCAATAGTTTCTATAGTAGCGTTATTATAAAATGCTCTATAGCCAACTTTTTTAACTGAATCAATAAATTTATATGCAGTATTTTTACTATTATTAGCATAAAGAATAGTTTTATCTGAATTATATAATTCACATCTTTCTTTATTAAGAATTAAATCTGCTCTATCTTTAATAACAACATTATTATACATTTTAAAGCCTGCTCTTAATTTTGCTTCTTTAGACATATCTTTAATTGCTAATACAGTTTTAGTATCACTATTTAATCCAATGCAACGATAGAAATATTCATCTTTGACTAAAATAGATGGATCATCATGACCAAATTCAATCTCTAAAATATTAGGGCAATTTTTAAATGCATCAGTAGCAATTTCAGTTACTGAGCTTGGAATATAAACATATTGAACATCTGTTAAATTTTCAAATACACCTTTACCAATACTTGTAACATTATCATTAATAATAATTCTAGTAGGATCAAGAGATTGAGAAGCATCATATCTACTTAATACTCCATCTTTAATTGTAAATTCAGCAGATTGTACACTTTCTAAAGTAATTAAATTAGCAGTAGACATTGCATTGCTCCATCTAGCTTTTAAGCTAGTAGCAATTTCTTCAGTATCAACTTCAATTCTAGGAGTAGCCCCTAATCCAGTACTTTGAATTTCAGGATAAGTTTTAATTCCACTAACAAAATGAAGTTTTAATTTATTAAGATTTGTTTCTTCAAATGGACTACTACCAATACGAGCATCATCAGCAAATGTTATACTTAATTCTTTAATTGAAGTTCTAGCAAAAGCTAATAAAGCTAAGTTTTTAATTTCACCTTTAATAGTAACATTCTCTAATTTTCTACAACTTGCAAATGTAGAACTTTCAATAGATGTATAATATTTAGGAAGTGTAATATTAACTAAATTTATGCAACCTGCAAAAGTTAAATTTTCTACTGTAAAAGTCTTTCCTTCTACTAAAGTATCAGCAAAAACAATTTCATTTAATTTAGTAGCATATGAAAATGCTCCTGTACCAATAAATTCAAGCTTGCTACCAAAAGTTACTTTCTCCATATATTTATTACCATAAAAAGCATAACTATCTATTCTTTCAATGTTACTAAAATCAAGAGATGTAATATTTGTTTTTTCAAATGCATGAGTACATATTTCTTTAGTAGCTTTATTAATTACAAATCCTGTAGCGTCTTTTTGAGCAGGAAAATTAACTAATTTAGAATAATCTTTAGAATACAAAACACCATCATCAACTAAGAAATCAGTACATTCACTAGAAATAATCCATTTCTTTAATTTAGGCATATCTTGTAAATAATTAAATGTTTTTAAGCTTTTAGGAAGTGTAAATTCTTCAAAAGGTAAATCATAAAAAGCTTGATAATCAATATAATTAACAGTATCAGGGATAGTTAAACTTTTTAAATTCGTATCACCTGAAATTGCTCCTACACCAATCTTTTCTAATCCATCTGGTAAAGTTAAAGAAGTTAAAGCTTCCATATCTTTAAGAGCTCCTACACCTATTTCTTTACAATTTTGAATTGTAACACTTTCTAAAGTATCACAACCATTTAAAAGACCATCAGGTAATATTTCTTGATTAGTAATAGTTAAAGAAGCAAATTTACTAGCGTAAAAACTTGTCATATTTTTACCAGTAACATCTTTAATACCAAACATCTTACCGATATAAGCACTAGAATCATTAATATTTTCACCAACAAAAGGAGTAATTAATTTTGTTAAAGAACCAGATAAAGGATATAAAACACCTTTTTCAAGATAAGTAACTGTAGAAGGAATCATTAATATTTGAAAAGCTTTATTTTCAAAAGCAGTATTTTTAATTCCTACAACTGGTAAACCTTTATAAGTTTCAGGAACATCATATATTAAAGTAGACTCATCAGGACATTTTACCATAATAAATCCTGTTTTATCTTCGTTTAATTTAAAATAATCATCAGATACAACTTCGCTAGTAGGTGGTGTAATAGGACTACTACTAGTAGGTAGTGAACTGTTATTAACACTACAACCACACAATAAAAAAAGTGCTGATAACACAAAAATTTTCTTTTTATTCATAAATGCAAACCCTCCTCATCAAGGAATATTCACTTGATGTTATAACTACAAATAAA
>CAJKZK010000147.1 GCA_905204225.1 uncultured Bacillota bacterium | reverse complement strand
CTTAATAGATATGCATAAGATAATTCACACTTTTTATCTACTTTTTTAATGATTTTATATGAATTTTTTATCATATTTTT
Source organism: uncultured Bacillota bacterium (assembly GCA_905204225.1). GTDB lineage: Bacteria > Bacillota_I > Bacilli_A > RFN20 > CAG-449 > CAG-449. The sequence continues at coordinate 2,550 of CAJKZK010000147.1, read as the reverse complement.
TGAATAAATAATTTTTCCATTTTTCTTGTTTTTTAAAAATAATACCATTACTAAAATAATATCATTAATAAATAAAACAATTATATATATATTAAAAATAATTTGAATAAATAAATTATTAGCGTTTTGTTTATATAAATTTTTTATAAAATTACTAGGGACAAATGGTAGGAAAATAAAAATTAAATTACTAATAATTAAACTAATTGTTATTAACAACATCTTATAATCAAATATTTTAACATCTGGAATTTCTTTTTCATGAGCATGGACTTCTATTAAAGGATTAACAACTTTTTCAACAACTTCTTTTCTCCATTCAAGATAACAATCTTTAACATAATCTATTTTGTAATTGGTCGTATATCTTTCATCTAAAATCATATCATTTAAGGTATATTTTTTTGAATCAAAATTGACTACGATTTCTCCTACTTTTTCAATTAAATCATTTTCTTCATTATAAAAAAATGGATTTATATAATTTGATTCTAATGAAGTAGTTAATAAATAATAAATTTTTGCTCTTAAAATAAAACATTCTTTTAATGTTTTGACACTATTAAAATCAATTGTTTCAAATTCATCAATTAATAATTGAGCTTTATAAGAATCAACATTTCTTGCTCTATGAACATTTTTACATAATTCTAAAAAAACATTTGAAGATCTTAATTCTTCAACATATTTATTAACATATTTAGAAGTATCTACTCCAATGATTTCTGCAAGTAACAATAATTTATCTTCTTCTCTCATAACATTTCTATACCTTTATTTGCTAAATCAAAAATAAAATCTAGAAAGCCTTCATTCATATTATAAACAATATTTAAAGTTGAAATGAAGAAACTACATAATACAATAAAAAAAATCGAATTAAACAAAACAATAAAACTCTTTGTTAAATAATATATTTTATCTTTCTCAACATTATTATTTTTAAAATAAAAAATTTTATACGCAATAACAAAAATAATTATAAAGCTAATAACAAAAATTATTATTAAATTACATGCTAAAGCAAATTTATTAACAATTAAACCATCAATTGAAATTTTTAACTTATTAATTATTTTAATAACAATATTATTAAAAAAAGCTAAAGAAACAATGTTATAATTATTAAACAAATAGAACATTATCGCTATAAATAAAGAAAATATAATTGAAAACAAAATTAAACTATTTATTTTTCGTGAAAATAAAATTAGAGATAAAAGAAAAATGATAAACATTCCTATTAACAATATTGAACATGAAAAAATCATAAGCATCCTTTTGAGCGTATTTCTTCAATTATATTTTTTTCTTTATCAGGAAGTTGAGCAATAAAAGATTTATTAGATAAATAACTTAATATTCCATCAATATTTCTAAATTCTAATTTTTCAGCATGTAAAAATTGATTTTCATAATGATAATTTTCTTTGAAAATTTTATTAATGTTAAAATTTCCATATTTATTATCTCCTAGAATCGGATGATTAATATATGCTAAATGAACTCTTATTTGATGAGTTCTTCCAGTTACAATTCTGACTTTCAATAATGAACAATCTAAAAAGGTTTCCATTACATTATAATAAGTTAAAGCATTTTTTCCACCATTTTCAATTTTCCTTACACTAACAGTTTTAGTTTTTTCATCTTTGTATAAAGGAACATCTATTTTATTACTTCCATATAATTTTCCACAAACTAAACAAATGTATTCTTTATTAATTTGTTTTTTTTCTTTAAATAATTCTTCTAATAAATGTAAAGATTCAATATTTTTACTAAAAACAACTAATCCAGAGGTATTTCTATCTAATCTATGACATGGTGCAGGCACAAAAACATGATTATTAACATCAAATTCACCTTTTTCTGACAAATAATTTAGAACAATATTATTTAATGTAATTCTTTTTTCTTTTTCATCCCCGTGTACTAATAAACCTGATGGCTTATTAACAATAATAATATTATTATCTTCGTAAATAACATCAAGATTGATATTTGTTTTTACAACTAATCTAGATTTGTTAAAATCTTCTAATTGTTTATCTGTAACATAAATTTGCATTAAATCATTTTCTTTTAAAATATAATCTTTACTAATTCTTTTACCATTTACTTTAACATCTTTAACTCTAAAAATTTTATATATAAAAGATAAAGGAGCATTAGAAAGATATTTTCTAATAAATTTATCTGCTCTTTGTCCTTGATTTTCTTTTGGAATAATTAACTCTTTCATAAAATCACCTTTATAGATGAATTATACATTTTTTTGATGACAAATACATTATTTTATTGTAAAATTAAAAAGCATTGGAGAATTACCCAAGTGGCTGAAGGGGCGGGCTTGGAAAGCTCGTAGGCTTGTAACAGGGCGCTAGGGTTCAAATCCCTAATTCTCCGCCATTTAAATTACACCTTATAAGGTGTTTTTTTTATAAAAAAAGATAATTAGATATTATGATTAATCAAATTATCTTTTCGTTTCATAGTATACGTCAAAATTTAACACACTTACAAAAAAATAATAAATCGCTATTCTAG
>CAJKZK010000146.1 GCA_905204225.1 uncultured Bacillota bacterium | reverse complement strand
TTATATAATAATTTTTTAAGTAAATATTTTAGTTTGTGTTGACTTAACTTTTATATATATATATAATCTAAACGTATGTTAGTATCTATCGGAGGTGTACAAAATGAAAAGAACGTATCAACCAAGTAAAAGAAAACACACATCCGTAAATGGTTTCCGTGCTCGTATGGCAACCCCAAACGGTCGTAAAGTGTTAGCAAGAAGAAGACTTAAAGGAAGAAAAGTCCTTTCTGCTTAATTCTTAATTACTTAGACTTAAACCACTAGGGGCAAATACTCTAGTGGTTTTTATCAAAATGGAGAAAAAATGAAAGAAATCGAAAGAGTAAAATCTCAACAAGACTTTCAAAAAGTAATATCTTTAAAACATAGAATAAATTCAAATATTTATGTTGTGTATTATATAAAAAATGAACTTGATTTTCCGAGATTTGGAATCTCTGCTAGCAAAAAACTTGGTAATGCAGTAGTAAGAGTCAAAATAAGACGTCAAGTAAGAGCGATGATACAACAAATAAAAAAAGTACATACATTAAAAAATAAAGACTATGTAATAATAGTAAAAAAAACATACTTAGATAACGATTATAAAACTAATTTACAAATTTTAGAAAATATGCTGAAAAAAGCGGAGGAAAATTAATGAAGAAAATCTGGAAAGTTGGATTACTTTTCTTGGGAATATTCGTTTTAGCTGGTTGTACAAGATCTTTTGTTACAATTCAAGATAAATCAAATATGATGATTAATTATGAAAATGGTATTGCTGAAGAAAATAAAACAAATTTAGATAAAATTATTGAAGATGTTAATAAAACAGGTGTTTATTTTGCACCTTCTAATGATTATTTTGATTATGTTGAACATAAAATTGTTGATACAGTTAAAGTTAATTATGGAACTGCTACATTAAAAATTGATGCAGAAGAAAAAACGTATGACAGTTTAACTAAAGAAGAACTTTTAACTGAAGGTGCTACTAGAGATGCATTTAAGAAATCAAATGAATATGCATTAGTTAAATATGCTAAAGAAAAAACTACTTCTTTGGATGACTTATGGTCAAATTATGATTTATGGAGAAATAAAGCTCTTGATGATAGTAAAGATGTTATTGGTAAACAATTAACTTTAAATGATGTAGGTACAGATTATTTTTATACATATATGAAAAATAGTTTTAATGCTTACGCTAATAAAATAACAGCTTGCATTACTCCTGAAGATGGAACATTTGATGGCTTAAAATTAGAAGGAAAATCATGGGGTGAAGCTTTTGCTAAAGTTGGATTTATTGAAGGATTACTTGTTTGGCCTATTGCTGCTATGCTTTATTATTTTGCTAAAGCATTTTCTGGTTTAGGTGAATGGGGAACAATTTTATCAATTTTACTTGTTACAGTTATTGTTAGAGGTGTGTTATTATTATTAACATTTAGACAAACTGCTTCTCAACAAAAAATGACTCAATTACAACCTGAACTTGCTAAGATTCAAGAAAAATATCCTAATGCAGATACAAATCAATATGATAAACAAATGATGGCTCAAGAACAAATGGCTTTATATAAAAAATATAAAATAAATCCATTTGGAATGTTGATTGTATTATTATTTCAATTTCCTATATTTATTGCTGTTTGGGGCGCAATGTCTGGATCAGCTATATTAAGAGTAGGTAATTTATGGGGATTAAATTTATCAGCAATTACTGGTGAAGCAATTCTTCATTGGAGTGGAACTGCTTCTTGGGTAGCATTAACTATATTTATTATAATGGCATTATCTCAAGCTGTTTCTATGTTATTGCCTCAGTTTTTACAAAAAAGAAGAACAGCTAAAGTAAGTAAAATGGGTGTTAATCCAGCTAAAAATAAAACAAATAATCAAATGATGATTATGAACATTGTCATGCTTGTAATGATTATATTTACTGGAACTCAACTACCAGTAGCTATGGCAATATATTGGATTATTACTGCTTTAATTTCTTTACTTCAATCTTTAGTTATTTCACATATAACAAATAGAAAATTAAAACAAAAATAGATTTTGGAGGTAAATAAAATGCAAAGATATACAGCAAAAACATTAGAAGATGCAATTAAAGAAGCAGCAGAAAAAGAATATTGTACTGTTGAAGAAATTGATTATTTATTAGTTAGTCAAACTGAAGAAGAAACAACAATTGATGTATATACAATTATGGATGTAATTGAATATGCAAAAGATTATGTACAAAAAAGTATTGAAGCTTTAGGTTTTGATAATAAAGTAAATCCTTCTTTAAATGAAGGAATAATTAATTTAAAAATTGATTCTGATCGTAATTCGATTATTATTGGTAAAAACGGTAAATCACTTCAAGCATTAAACGAATTAACTAAATTAGCGGTTAATAATCATTTTAAAAAGAGATTTAGAGTTTTATTGGATGTTAATGGATATAAACATGATAAATATGGTAAATTGGTTTCTATTGCTAGAAGATTGGCACATGAAGTACAAAAAACTCATACAGATGTTGTTCTTGATCCAATGCCTGCTGATGAAAGAAGAATGATACATAATGCTTTAGCAGGAATGCCTAATATTAAAACTGAATCTGAAGGATTTGGTAATAAAAGACAAATACATATTAAATTTGTTGATTAATTAAAAACACCATTATGGTGTTTTTTTTATTTGTAAAAAAAAGAACAAAAATGCATATATATGAACAAATTTGCACTTATAGTGATTTATAGTTGTGATATAATATAAAAGAATATAGAGGTAATATGAATGATTAAAATTGAACATTTAAATAAATATTATAACAAAGGAAAAAGTAATGAAAT
>CAJKZK010000145.1 GCA_905204225.1 uncultured Bacillota bacterium | reverse complement strand
TAATAATGATGTAATAGGAATTATAAAAATATGTAAAGGCTTATCTTTAAATGATAGTTATTGGGTAGTAGAAGAAGATTTTAAAGGAAAATTTGAAGATTATAATCTTTATGAAAATAAATTTTCTAATACTTTAGCGTTAATTGCTTATACTGGCTATGGAAGTAATCAAATTAAAGGATTTACATCATCACCAGAATTAACAACTTCTGGAATGTTACCTAAATGTTGGAGAAGAATAAATAATAAAATTTATTTATATAAAGCAGGAACATCAGGTATGTTAAATACTGGTATGGAACCATATTCTGAATTTTATGCTTCTCAAATTGCGAACGCTATGGGAATAAATCATGTTGAATATAAACTAGCAAAATGGAAAAAGAATCTTTGCTCAGTATGTGAATTGTTTAATAATATTGATATTTCATATGTTCCTATGTATAAATTTATTAAAAATAAAGATATTAAAAATACTGCAAATTTTTTGTTAAATTTAGGACAAGATTATTATGATGCGTTTGTAGATATGCTTGTTTTTGATGCATTAATTTTTAATACAGATAGACATTATGGAAATTTTGGTTTATTAGTAGATAATAAAACTAATAAACCAATTAAATTTGCTCCACTTTTTGATCATGGATTATCTTTATTTAATTACGCTCTTGATAAAGATTTATTATCTTTAGATGAATATTCTAAAACTAGAACTTCTGCATTTGGTTTTGATTTTTTATTAATTGTTAAAGAATTTATTACTGAAAAGCAAAAAAATAAATTAAGAAAATTAATTAATTTTAAATTTAATGATAATAAATCATATCATTGGAATAAAAAGAGAAAAAATATCATTGAAAATTTCCTTCAAAGAAGAATAAAAATACTAATTGATTTATAATTTGTTCGGCAAAAATAGCATTGCAATGCATGATTTGCCGTTGGTTTTACGAATATTTGTATATAATAAGACATTAAGATAAAATTATGTTAATTAAAAGAGATATAGAAGATACAATTATTAAATGCTCAAAAGAATTTGCTTGTATAACAATTTATGGTGCTAGACAAGTTGGAAAAGCCACAGTTCTAGAAATGATTTTTAAAGATAAATATAATATTGTTACTTTGGATGATATATTAAATTTAGATTTAGCAAAAAGAAATCCTAAATTATTTTTAGAAACATATCATTGGCCTTTAATTATTGATGAAATACAAAAAGCACCTGAACTTCTTCCTGAAATAAAAATATTAATTGATAAACAAAAATTTTATTGGAATAGTAATAATTTGCCATACGAATTAATGTTTATTTTAACTGGTTCTAATCAATTTGATTTACAACAAGCTGTTTCAGAATCATTAGCAGGAAGAACTGCAATTTTAAATTTAGCTTCTTTATCTTATAATGAAATAAGAAAAAGTAATAATCATAATGCTTTTAATCCTAATATAAATATTTTAAAACAAAAAGAAAAAGATTTTAACCCACCTTATAGAACTAGAAAAGAAATATTTAATGATATATTTAAAGGTGGAATGCCTGAATATATTGTTAATAATAAAGATAGAGATTTATTCTTTTCTTCATATATTAAAACTTACATAGAAAAAGATGTTAGAAGATTATTATCAGTTGATAATGAAACAACATTTTTAAATTTTTTATGTTATATTGCTCTTAGAACTGCTTGCCAAGTCAATTATAGTGATATATCAAATGCAATAGGTATTGATGTTAGAACAGTAAAAAAATGGATATCAATTTTATGTACATCTGGTATTATAATTTTATTAGATCCTTATATGAAAAATGCATCAGATAGAATTGTTAAAACATCAAAATTATATTTTATGGACACAGGTCTTTGTGCATATTTATGTAAATGTCCTAATTCAGAAATGCTTGAAAATGGTATTATGAATGGGGCTTTTTATGAAACTTATGTAGTTTCTGAAATAATAAAAAGTTATTATAATTCTAATCAACAAATGAATTTAAATTTATATTATTATCGAGATAGAGATCAAAAAGAAGTTGATTTAATTATTGAATCTATAGAAGGAATATATCCTCTTGAAATAAAAAAAGGAATTAATCCTGTTAATTCGAAAAAGAATTTTGATTTTCTTAAAAAATATGGAAAAAACATTCTAACAGGATTAGTAATAGATAGTTGTGAAAAAATATTTCCAATTAATGAAAAAGTGTATTATTGCCCGATATCGTTGATTGGATTATAATAGTGGTTCATTTTGTTATTTCTTAAATATTCTTCTTTGTTTATGATATCTAACACCTTATACAATAACTATACATGGAATAATAGCAATTTAATATTGTAAAATTATTGTTTTTATTAAATAATAAGCTAATAATAATTTTATGAAAAAAAGAATTTATCAAATTATTTTATTAATTATTTATATTTCTTTATTAGTATTTTTTAGTATCGAATCATTAAAAGATGGTAATTCCACAATAGAGTCATCTAATAAAATATCATTTTTAATTAGAGATATAATTCAATTCTTCACTGGTATTAAAATAGATGTTGATGATAATTTTAATTATATAATAAGAAAATTTATTGGTCATTTTTCATATTTTTGTATTTTAGGTATTGTTTCATCATTATTATATTTATCATTTGATAATCAAAAGAATTATAACAAATTATTTTTAATACATTTTTCATCTGGCTTTATTTTTGCTTTTATAACAGAATTTATTTTTCAATTATTTACAAGTGGTAGAAGTGCTTCTTTTAAAGATGTTATGATTGACTTCTTAGGCTTTATTTTTATTAGTCCTCTTATTTTTTATACTAAAAGATCGG
>CAJKZK010000144.1 GCA_905204225.1 uncultured Bacillota bacterium | reverse complement strand
CTTGCTTCAGTACTTTGGATTTTTGAAAGTTCAACTAACTTATTTAATTCATCAGGTTTTTGAGATAAATATAATTCTTGTCTAGCTTTTGCTTCATGTATTTTGCCAATCATATTAATTATATTAGAATCCCAAGTTTTATTTTTTAAATTTATATAATCAAACTTTCTCATAATTTCACCATCTTTCTCGTAAATCATATATCAAATTACGAGAATAGTCAATAATTACGGGAATAATGATTATCTTTTATGTTAATCTAAACATTCTAAAAATAGTTTTGCAGCATGTGAAAGATTATAGTCTTTTAAATAATATATTTTTCTAATATGTAATTTATTTATTGGTAAGCTATATACTCTTTTTCAGGTATTAGAGCAATTACAAATGTTTTCATTAATCTACCCATTTCTAAGCTAGATATAGTAGATGTAGTAACAACAGGAACTTCTACATTAATATTATTTTCTTTAAAATAATTTTGTAAATAAGTATCATATACTCTTGGATAGATTACTTTATCATTATTTAATGTTCTATATTCATATAATTTTTTTACTTACTTTCTATCAAATATATATATATTTATAATACATTGCTTTTCTTGTGGTTAAAATAAATTTGTATTATTTTTTATCGTAAATAATATTGATTAAAATTTATCAATTACAAGGAGGATTTATATGTCAATATTTCTAACTAGCTCCATTGGTGATAATGTTGTCTCTGCATTGACATCAATGAATTTATGGACAGCAATTTGTAAGTCTATATTTATTATCCTTTTAGGTTTCTTTCTTGCTAAAAAGGGTATTTTTAAAGAAGGTACAGGTAAAACACTTACTAAAGTTGTTATGACAGTCGCTTTACCATGTTTAGCATTTATTTCTTTTATGTCTAATATAACCCAAGAAACTTTTACTTCTGCAATTTTTGCTTTTGTTTGGGGTTTTATTATTTACATTTTATTCATGTTACTTGCTAAATTATTATTTATATGGGAAAAAGACCCTACTAAAAGAATAGTCATGGAAATATTATTTACTTTCGGTTCAACTACATTCTTTGGTCAACCTTTAATTAGTGCTGTTTTCCCTAATGCATTTAATGATTCAAATATGTTCAATGTTGCTTATAGGGTATTTTTATATTCTTATGCTTATATTGCAATAAGTGGTGATAAATTTGAAAAAAGTAGTATTGGGCCAACTTTAAAAAAGATTTTTTTAAATCCAATTATTATTGCTACAGGTTTAGGATTTGTTTTATGGGCATTACAATTAATTCCAGGATCTTATGATGAATCTTCTTGGTGGACTATTAAAATGTCTAATACTGTTGCTTCTTTTTGGAGAATTGATGTTTCTGCTCCATGGTTATTCCAAACAATGAAAACATTAGGTTCTTTAGCTTCTCCATTAGTATGGTTAGCTATTGGTTGTACATTAGCTAAAATTTCCTTTAAAGAAGCTGCAAGTGATAAAAAAGCATGGATTTATTGTGGTATTAAATTAATTGCAGGACCAGTTATTAACTTATTACTTTTATTATTAATTAACTATACTATGATTAAAGTTACATTTAATGTTGTCGCTGCTACTACATTAATGTGGGCAGTTCCACCTGCAACAGTTGCAGTAAGTTATTGTATTAATGCCGATAAAGAAGCTACATTTGCTTCAAATTGTTCATTACTTGGCACACTTGCATCTGTTATATTTATTCCAGTCTATATGATTGTATTAACTTTATTACAAAATGCTGCAATATTTGGATAGGAGATTTTTATGAAAAAAAGTATTGTTTGTTATGGTGTTAGAGATTATGAAATCCCAACATTTGAAAAATTAGGAAAAGAATATGATTATAATTTAATTTTAAAATCACCTTTTTTAACCAATGACAACGTTGAAGATGCATTCAATAATGAAATAGTCATGGTTAGAGGCAATTGTTTCTTAAATAAAGATTCTTTAACTAAATTAAAAGAACATGATTTAAAATATTTATTAACAAGAACTGCTGGATATAACCATATTGATATTCAAGCATGTAAAGAATTAGGCATTGAAGTAGCCTTTGTCCCAGGTTATTCACCTAATGCAATTAGTGAACTTGCTTTAACTTTATCATTAATGCTTCTTAGACACACTGCTTATACTACTAATTTAACTCATCAAGGTGATTTCAGAGTAACAAGTACAATGTTTTCAAAAGAAATTCGTGAATGTACAGTTGGTATCTTAGGCTGTGGTAGAATTGGTTTTACAACTGCTAAATTATTTAAAGGATTAGGTGCTAAAGTAGTAGGTTATGATGTATATCAATCTGAAGCAGCTAAACAAATAGTAGAATTCTTACCATTAGATGAATTCTTAAAACAAAGTAATATTATTTCATGTCACATGCCTTATATCAAAGGACAAAATGAAAATTTCATTAATGAAGAATTTATTTCTAAAATGAAAGATCATGCTATTTTAGTAAATACCGCTAGAGGAGAAGTTCTTGATTTAGAAGCTGCAGTTAAAGCTATTGAAAATAATAAACTTGACGGATTAGCAATTGATGTTATTGCTAATGAAAAATCATTATTCTTTAAGAATTTTGAAAATGGTAAAATGGACACTCCATTACATCAAAAATTAATTGATTTATATCCTAGAATATTGATAACTCCTCATGTCGCTTCATCAACTGATAAAGCATTAAATGATATGATTGAAGTTTCTTTACAAAATATGGATGAATATCTCAATACAGGTAAATGTAAAAATTCATTAATCAAATAATATATTTTAGTATTAATAAAAAGAGTTAAGTTCAAAATTTAACTCTTTTTTTAGTAAAAAATTTATCATGCCAAAAATTTCAATTTTTAAAGTTACAAATATGCCGAAAATTTCAATTTTTAAAATTATTAATATATTAAA
>CAJKZK010000143.1 GCA_905204225.1 uncultured Bacillota bacterium | reverse complement strand
AAAGCAACAAAAAAATGATTAAGTAAATAGATTTTACTCTACAAACTTAATCATTTTTATTTTATTAATTTATTAATAATAAGATCTTACTGGAGTAACAATTTGTACTAAAGAATTATCATTAGGAGAAGATACTTTAAATGCTGACATTTCACCAACAAATGATAAAACAACTTCTTCACTTTGAGCAGCTTTAATTGCATCAATAACATAATTAACATTAAATGATATTTCAAATATATCACCAGTATATTTATAATCATCAATTGTTTCATTAGCAGATCCAATTTGTTCTGATTTAGAAGATATTTCTAATTTTTCATTGGATACAGATAATTTAACAATATTTTCTCTTTCAATAGCTAATAAAGAAACTCTTTCCATTGCTGAAATAAATTTATTAGAATTAACTTGTAAAATATATGGATAATTTGAAGGGAACATACCAGATATCTTTGGAAAATCACCTGCAATTAAACGAGAATAAATATTTGTTTCATTATAAGTAAAGACTGCTTTAGTGTTTGAAATAGTTAAACTAACTTCTCCTCCTTCAACAATCTTAGAAACTTCATTTAAGGTCTTTACAGGAATATTTGAATTAAAGTGAACTACTTCTTTAAGATAATATGTTTTCTTTGCTAAACGGTAACTATCTGTCGCTACAAATTCAATAGTAGAACCATCCGCTTTAGCGTTTATTGCTGTTAATACAGGCCTAACTTCTTTAGTAGAAGCAGCAAATGCAGTTTGAGAAACAATTTTCTTTAAATCTTCACATGTGAAATTAACTTTTTCACCAATAATATCTAAATCTAAATCTGGATATTCATACGCTCTAACAGCATTTAATTTAAATTCGGATTTATTATCAGAAATTCTAGCAATAACATCATCAACAATTTCAATTGTTACAAAATCAGATTCAAGTCTTCTAACAATTTCTAATAAGAATTTAGCAGATATTAAAGTTGTACCTACTTCATAATCAGTAATGATGCATTTATCATCTTCTTTAATTGGGCATGAAGAAGTAATTGTTAATTCACCATTACTACCTAATAAAAGTAATTTATCTTCTTGCATATCAATTTTAAAATTTAAATATGCAGGTGTTGGTGATTTAGGTAAAATAGCAATATTTACTGTGTTTAATAATTTTAAAAATCTTAGTCTATTAATTGTTAATTTCATTTTTTATTTCTCCTTTTATATTTAATAATTTATATTATTTATATTTAATAATAATAAAGGGTGTGGATAATGTGGATAAGTCAAATCTTCACAACTTTTATTAATTTAATTTTATCATAAATTAGTATATAAAACTATGTTTTTTCTACTTTTTTAAGGCTTTTTTGAGGTCTAAAATAGCTGATGCTAATTGATTATCAGTTTTAATTTCTCTCCCCACTTTATCCACACCTGTAATAACAGTGCTGTGGTCTCTTTTGAAAAATTGACCAATTTGAATAAATGACATACCAAGTAAAGATCTACATAAATACATGGAAATTCTTCTAGCTAACGCAATTTGAGCGTTTCTAATAGGAGACATAATTTGTTCTTCAGAAATAGAATAATATTTAGCAACTTGTTCAACTATATCTTGAGCAGTAATTAATTTCTTTTTATCATTTTTAGGCATCATGATATTAACTGCTTCTTGAATTTCTTGTAAAGATATTTGTTCATCATCTTTTAAAGAAACGGTATGGAATAATAATCTATTTAATGCACCTTCTAATTCTCTAACGTTTTTAGAAAAAGTTTCTGCTAAAAATTTTAAACCATCTTCATCATAATTATCTATATTTAAACCACGAGATTGAATTTTTTTCTTTAATATTTCAAGTAAAGTATCAGTATCTGGATTTTGAATATTAACACTTAATCCCATGTTGAATCTAGAAACTAATCTATCTTCTAAATCTTTTAAATCACGTGGATGGCGATCAGAAGTTAAAACTATTTGTTTACCATTATTTACTAAAGAATTAAAAATATAGAAAAACATTTCAGATGTTTTAGCTTTGTTTGATAAAAATTGAATATCATCCACTAATAATAAATCAACTGTTTTAAAAAAGTCTTTTAAAGATTGATTATCTTGGCTGCCATGTACATATTTAACAAATTCATCAATAAAAGCATCAGTAGTAATGTATAAAACATGTGCATTAGGATGTTTTTCTTGATAATAATTACCTATTGCATGCAATAAATGAGTTTTTCCTAATCCAGATTTAGAATAAATAAATAATGGATTAAATAATTTACCTGGATCATTAGCGACCATTAAGGCTGCTGTAGCAGCTTCTTTATTACATGGGCCTACTACAAAACTATCAAAAATATATTTCGAATTTAATTTACAATTAGAAAAATAATTAACATTTTCAATTGGCATAACATTAGAAGAAATTTTTTTAGTTGGTTTAGAAATTGTTTCATCTAATTCATCTTCTAAATAAAAAGAAAGATTATAATCCTTACCTAAAACATTTTTAATTGTTTCATTTAATAAATGAGATTGATCTTGAGTTGATAAATAAGTTTTAACTAGCAAAGATGGAGCAAGAATTTTTAAAGAATCATCATTCATTTCTATTAACTTTAAATCAGCATAAAAAATACGATAATTATGCGTATCATTTTTTAAAGATTTTTCTAGACTTTTTAAAACTTTGTCCCAAGTTGCTTTTTGTTTAGTAACTGTGATTGGCATTTGCTTGCCTCCTGTAAAACAACAAAATAATATCATAAATAACATAAAAATAAAGCAAAAAATTTATTATTTTTTTTATCCACAATAAAAAAAGTGTAAAAAGACCTAAAATTAGGAAAAAATAAAGTTATCCACAATTATATATGTTGATAAGTGTGTGTGGATTAATATGTTGATAAATTATTGTTGATAAAGTGGATAAGAATTAACAATGTAAAAATTACTGTTGATAAAAAAAGCCTTAAATTAGGTAAAATTTATATTTAATCCACATAAAAATTAGAGTTTTAAACATTATGTTAGAATTGTTTATATTATGTTGATTGATTATAAAAATAAAAATAAATAGTTGG
>CAJKZK010000142.1 GCA_905204225.1 uncultured Bacillota bacterium | reverse complement strand
TCTTTTTATAAAGAATATGCTTCTTTATTAAATATTGATGAAAATGAAATTAATGAAATAGAAAATAAATTGGATAAAATAAATAAAGATAGAGAATATAAAGTAAATACTAGATTTGATTCTTTAAAAGAAGTAGTTAAAAAATATGGAATAAATATTAAGTTAGTTAATGATAATAATTCAATTATTATAGATGAGTTAGATGCTTTTAAATCATTAATTAAATTTGTAAGGAGTGCTTATGCCATTAAATAAATATGGAATTTTTCCTAATGGAAGAATTAATCTTTATAATCATTTTATAATGTTTAAGGATGTGGCTATTTTAGATTTTTCTACATGTGGACATGGCGTTTATGATTATGGTAATTTATCTAGGTTATTTTATCAAAAATTAGATAAACATAGTTATACTGCTGATTTAAATGAAATAGACTTATCTTTAGGTCAAGTTAATAAAGCGTTTTTAACGTGTGAAGAAATTATCAAAAATAAAGATTTTAAACATATTTTTATTATGCCATCTTCATTAAGTGTAACATTAGGCTTTGATATAAATGCATTGTGTTATGATATACAAGAAAAATATCATGTTAATACATCAACTATATTTTTAAATCTTAATGATGATTTTTATTATGCAGAAACTTTATTTTATAATTATTTATTTAAATATATAAAATTAGAACAGAGTGATAAATATAATTTAATTGGTGATGAAATTAGTAATGCAAATATTTTAAAACATCAAAAAATCAAAAAATTATTAAAAGAAAAATATAATTTAGAATGTATGTTTGATTCATTATCTTTTAATGAATTAAATAATTTACATTTATCTAATAAATTAAATATTATTACATCTATTAGTGCTCTTGATTTAGCAAAAAAATTAAATATTCCTTATGTATTTTTAAATTCTCTTGATGAAGAAAATGATAAATTATTTTTTGAAAAAGAACTAAATATTCCTTTTAAAAAGAATGAAGATATTGAATATATTTATTTTCAATTTAAAAATATAATAAAAATGACAAATAAAAAAATTGTTTGTTATTTAACTATAGATCATTTAGAGATGTTAAATAATTTGTTTTCTTATTTAAATATTGATGTTGAATTAATTGCAACACATAAAAATAATAAATATAAACAATTAAGTATGGATAATTTTATTGATTTATATAAAGAAAAAGATTGTATTGTTATTGCTAATGAAAGAATACAAAAATATTTAAAAGATTGCATTAGTTTAGAATATATTGCTTTAGATTATAAATTATTGACTCCATTTGAACAAACTTACATTTTTTATGATGATGGATTGGCTTTATTAGAAAAAATAGTTTCTTTAATTATAAAATAATTAAGAAAATATTATATTTTTATTTTTTAATATTTTTTTTCATTTATAATATTATGTGTGACTAATAATAGTCAAACTAATAAATGAGGTTATTAGAAAATATAAGGGTTTCCTTAATTGATAAGAAAGGATTGTAAATAGATAAATCCTCAATATCTATTGAAGTTAAAAAGATGCATATTAATCCAGATACTATTATTGTATTAGATTATGGTAGTCAATATAATCAATTGATTTGCCGAAGAATTAGAGAAAAAAAGGTATATTCGTTATTAATGCCTTATTCTACTACTGCTGAAGAATTGAAAAAAATTCCTTCATTAAAAGGTATTATTCTTTCTGGTGGTCCTAATTCTGTTTATGAAAATGATTCATTAAGAATTGATGAAAATATTTTCAAATTAGGTGTACCTGTTTTAGGTATTTGTTATGGAATGCAACTTATTTCATTCTTAAATGGAAGTGAAATTGTTCCTGGTACTAGAAAAGAATATGGTGGAAAAGAAATTGAAGTATTAAAAGATAATTTATTATTTGCTAATACTCCAAAATTACAAGAAGTGTGGATGTCACATTCTGATAAAGTTAATTCTTTACCAAATGGATTTGAAGTAATTGCTTCAAGTGATAATACTCAATATGTAGCTATTGAAGATGTTAAAAGAAATATATATGGAGTTCAATTTCATCCAGAAGTAAATAATTCAAAATTTGGTAATGTAATTTTAGATAATTTTGCTTTTAAAATTTGTAAATGTTCACCTAATTGGTCAATGAAAGATTTTATTCAAACTAAAGTTGAAGAAATTAAAAATACTGTTCAAGATAAAAAAGTTTTATTAGGTATTTCTGGTGGAGTTGATTCTACAGTTGCAGCAGTATTAATTCATAAAGCTATTGGTAATAATTTAACATGTATGTTTATTGATCATGGCTTGCTTAGAGAAAATGAAGCTAATGAAGTCATGGATAGATTTGAAAAGAAATTCAATATTAAAGTAACAAAAATTGACGCGAAAGAAAGATTTTTATCTAAATTAAAAGGTGTTGAAGAACCTGAAAAGAAAAGAAAAATTATTGGTAATGAATTTGTGGAAGTATTTAATGAAGAAGCAAGTAAATTAGGACATTATGATTTCTTAGGACAAGGTACTTTATATACTGATATTATTGAATCTGGTACTAAAACTGCAAAAACTATTAAATCTCATCATAATGTTGGTGGATTACCAGAACACATGACATTTAAATTACTTGAACCATTAAATTCTTTATTTAAAGATGAAGTTAGAGCGTTAGGTAGAGAATTAGGTCTTGATGATGAATTTGTTTCTCGTCAACCTTTCCCTGGTCCTGGACTTGGTATTAGAGTAATAGGGGCTATTGATGAAGAAAAATTAGAAATAGTTAGAAAATCAGATTTAATTTTACGTCAAGAAATTAAGAATGCTCATTTAGAAAAAGAAATATGGCAATATTTTACTGTTTTACCTGGATTTAGAACAGTTGGTGTTATGGGTGATAATAGAACTTATTCATATACTATTGCTATTAGAGCTGTTACTTCTATTGATGGCATGACTGCTGATTGGGCAAAAATTCCTTATGATGTTCTTGATTTGATTTCAAGAAGAATTGTTAATGAAGTTCCTTCAGTTAATAGAGTTGTTCTTGATATTACATCTAAACCACCTGCA
This sequence comes from uncultured Bacillota bacterium, assembly GCA_905204225.1. Taxonomy (GTDB): domain Bacteria; phylum Bacillota_I; class Bacilli_A; order RFN20; family CAG-449; genus CAG-449. Next base: position 41 of record CAJKZK010000142.1, on the reverse strand, counting down.
ACAATTGAATGGGAATAATTAAATAATTTATAATGAACTTA
>CAJKZK010000141.1 GCA_905204225.1 uncultured Bacillota bacterium | reverse complement strand
TGATCTTACTTTTTTGAAAGCCATAATAATTTCCTTTCTATCGCTTAAACAAGCGAATTATTAGAATGGTAAATCGTCATCAGCTACGTCAATAGAAGAAGTATTTTTTTCTTCAACATCATCAGGAACAATATCTGGAGTATATCCAGTATCTTCTCTTGATGCAGTATTACTATTTTTACTTTCTAAAAATTGTACTGAATCACAAATAACTTCTACAACTGAAACTTTACGTCCATCTTTTGCATCGTAACTTCTTTGATTCAATCTACCTTCTACACCTACAAGTGAACCCTTGTGAGTGTATTTGCAAGCATTTTCAGCTTGTTGATTCCATGCAGTACATGGAATAAAACTTGTCGTCTTTTCTCCATTAGGACCTTTTGTACGGTTATCAACTGCGATTGTGAAGGTAGCAACTGACGCGCCATTAACAGTCTTTCTTAATTCTGGATCTCTAGTAAGACGTCCAACTAAAACAACACGATTAATCATAACATTTCCTCCTTTTAAAGGATTTTCATTACTTTGCAATTACTAAATGACGAATGACATTTGGATTAATTTTTGTGATACGATCAAATTCATTAATACCAGCTGCAGAATTTGCATTAATTGTCACTACTACGTAATAGCCTTTCTTATTGCCATCGATTTCGTATGCTAAATCTCTTACACCCCATTCATCAACATGGTCAATTGTTCCACCATCTAATGAAAGGATTTCGTGTAATTTACCAATTAATTGGTTACGATCAGCATCTTCAAGATTAGCTTTAAGAATATACATAATCTCGTACTTTTTCATTATTACACCTCCTATGGTCTTCTGGTTAATGATATATTCATTAACAGAGGGTGAGCAGTCCTTCACTAACTGCGCATACCAATTTTACATTATATAGACTTAACTTGTAAAGCAATTTAACAAAAACTAACAAAATCCTTTACACTAATATATATTGCTTATTTAGATTAATTTTTTTGTTCTATTTTATTAAGAATTGCTTTTTTGCAATCTTTTTTTATTAGTCTTGCACCATATTTTTCATATTCTTCTTGAGTATGGATTAATATATCATCTAATGAACTTGTTTCAAAATTAGCATCTAAAGAATGTAAATAATTTCTAGCTATACATTTTTGAATATCTTTATCTAAAAATTCAAAAACAATAATATCATCTAATCTTGATAAAAATTCAAATCTAAATCTATTTTGTAATTTTGTTAAAATATAATCTTCATTAAAAGAAAAAGTTATATTTTTTTTAAAATTCAATGAATTGTCAAACCCATAATTACTTGTCATAATAATCATAGAATTTCTACAATCTATTTTTTCTCCTTTAGTTGAATCAAAAAAACCTTGATCCATAATTTGTAAAAAGAAATCTAATACCTCATTATTTGCTTTTTCTATCTCATCTAAAATAATTAAACTTTTAGGATGTGATTTTAATTCTCTTACTAATTTAGGATTATTATCTTGCCCATTAAAACCAATTAATTTACTTAAAGAAGATATTTCTTGATAAGAAGACATATCTAAATAAATAATATTTTCATTTGTAAAATATATTTCCCCTATAATTTTACTAATTTCTGTTTTACCTACTCCAGAAGGGCCAACAAAAAGAAGCGATAATAATGGTTTATCTTTATCATAAATATTATTATCTATTAATGATAAATTATTAATTATTTTTTCTATTGGTTTTATTTGTCCACTGATTCTTTTTAAAATATTTTCTTTTACTAAATTAGCTTTATTAAATGAATTAATACTTATTTTATAATATTTTTCGATAGTTATATTTACATCTTCTTTAGTTAATTTATTTCTACTAATTACACAAGCATTATCTAATGTATCAATAGCTTTATCCGGAAAATAATAATTAGTTAAACATCTTGAAGTTAATTCAACAATATAATCTAATACTTCATTATCTATCTTTATAGAATAGAAATTTTCATAAATATTTTTAATTTTATATAATATTTGTCTAGTTTCTTCAATAGTAGAAGGTAAAATTTTTATAATTTGAAATCTTCTTTTTAAAGCTTTATCTTTTTCAAATATTTGTTGAAATTCATCTTCAGTAGTAGCCCCTATTAATTGAATTTGGTTTCTACTTAAATATGGTTTAAGAATATTAGAAGCATCTATTGCCCCTTCAGCGCCTCCTGCTTTAATAATATTATGAATTTCATCAATAAATAGAATTGCATTCCCATCCTCAATAACTTTTTTTAAAATCTTTTTTACTTTTTCTTCGAATTCTCCTCTATATTTAGTGCCTCCTACTGTTGAAGCTAAATCTAATTCATAAATATTTTTATTTTTTAAAGAAGGTATTTCATTATTTTGTAACCTATATGCTAATTCTTCTACAATCGCTGTTTTACCTACACCAGGTTCACCTACTAAAATAGCATTAGGCTTATTTCTTCTCGATAAAGCATTTATTAATTGATTTATTTCATCATCTCTACCAATTAAAGGGTCATGCCTAACACTAGCTAAAGAATGTAAATCAGTCAAAGTATCTAATTCACTTTTTTTAATCATTTTATTTTGAATATTTTGACTCACTCCATAAATATCTACTTTTAATTTTTTTAATAAATCGTAAGCCATAGAATTTTCATATAAAGTTAAAGCAATGCATAAATCATTCACACTTATTTTTTCTTCTCTATATTGCCTAGAGACAACTAAAGCATTCTCTAACACACTTTTTAATTCTAAAGTATATTCCATATATAATGGTTCATCATTATGAGATGGATATATATTTTTTATTTTTTTATAAAGATTATCATAATTAACTTTATAAGTTTTTAATTCTTTAGATAACAAATTATTATCTTTTAATAACGCTAATAAAAGATGTTCACTCCCTACTAAACTATGTCCAAATGAATAAGCTAATCCTTCACAACTAGAAATAATTTTTTGAGTTTCTAAAGAATATTTTTCCATTATAAATAATCCCTTTCTATATACTTTATGATTTAACAATTTAATTATTGCCAAATATAAAATTTTTATACAAAAAGAGATTATATTCTTTCTAATTTATAGATCGGAAGAGCACACGTCTGAACTCC
>CAJKZK010000140.1 GCA_905204225.1 uncultured Bacillota bacterium | reverse complement strand
TTTATTTATTAAAGTCATTTTAATTAAGCAATTTTTGCTTTTCTAATAGATTCATACTATATTTTAAGTGTTTTTCTAAAATTTTTTCATATTAAAATAAATGTTTTTCCAAAATTAATGAAATATTATTTATGTAATTTACCATTCATAATCTTCATCTATTTCATAAGTCCATTTTAATTCAAATGATATCTTTAATTGATTTATATCAAAATATGGTTCTAATTCTTTTTTTAGATTTTCAATATAATTTTCCATTATGCAAGAATAACTTCTTTGTTTAATTTCATCATATAATTCAATAATAGTCGATATACGGCCACATAAATCAGAAGGTGCTTCTGTATATGCTTTAGCGTTTCCTTCAAAAACTAAAATATTATTTTTTAGATCACTTTTAGTGTAACTAAATTTTAAATCGTAATATTCTCCATGATAATGAATTTTATAACAACCAATTTGTTTACCTTTATAAAATTCATAAAATCCTTGATAACCATGATAATGCTCTGTGAAATAAATAATATAACGATAAATATTTTCTAAAGTATTATCTTGTTTTATTAATGATAATAATTTTTCATTTTTTTCAATTAATTGTCGACTTAATTGTCGACTTAAATCATAAATGAGTTACCAATTTACACTTTTCCTATATTTTTATGTCTAAAAAAATACACTTTTCCAAAAATGACTATATTTTTATTATTCTATTTAAAAAATTATTTTATCAAAAAAGATGCAAGAAGTAGCTCTCACATCTTAGTTTAAATCTAAATATAAATTATTTATCTTCTTTTTTCTTTTTGAAATAGAAATATGTTGTTAACGCAATTCCACAAGTAGTACTAGCCCAAATCAATGCATCTATTGACCAAAGTAAGGCTCTCCAATTAAACACTTTAGCAGTATTATTAATTTCATTAGAATAAGTTTGTACCGCATTAGAATTAACCACTGAATAAATAATATTTTTAGCAGCTTTATGAATATAATAATTAACTGTATTATTATTTTTATAATTAGCAGCAGTATTAGTTAATCCACCAATAGTCTCATTAACAGATGCTAAAGGCCATAATTGAGAATTTGAATTAAGCCAAATATCAGTTCCAGCATATAATCCGGAAATCATATCTTGATAATACATAGCAGTAACTGAAGCTTGATCAGTAATTGCCATTCCTTTAAATCCCCATTCGCCTCTTAAAACATTACTCATTAATCCTTTATGAGCACCAGCCCAAGTTGTACCAATACGGTTCATAGCTACCATAACAGCAGTAGCTTTACCTTCAATAGCAGCATATTCAAAACCTTTTAAACATATTTCTCTTATTTCTTGTTCGTTAGCAAAGATTGCTCCACCATATCTATTTGTTTCTTGATCATTTAATGCAAAGTGTTTCATATAAGCAATAACACCCATTGAACGAACACCTTTCATTTCGCTTGCACCAATAATTCCAGATAAATAACCATCTTCAGAGAAATATTCAAAATTTCTTCCACTATAAGGTGATCTATGAATATCTAAACCTGGAGCGTACCAACCAGCAACATTACTTGCTATTGAATCTTCACCAATATGAACACCAGCTTCTTCAATTAATTTAGTATTCCAAGTTGAAGACATAACTACTTCAGCAGGCCATGCCATACATGATGTACCACCTACTAAAGTACCAGAAATTCCAGATGGACCATCTTTATCTTGAGTTGAAGGTAAGCCAATAGAATCAATAGGTAATGTTGAATAACCACCTATTCTAACAAGTTTAGAAGCTTGATTCCATGTAAGTTGATTTACTAAATCATCCCATTTTTGATCATTATAATCTACATTAATTAAATCTTTAATTGTATAATTAGTTGCAGTAGAACCAAAAATAACGTTTGGCAATGAAGAATCATTAATAACTGCATTAGATCTATTCCATTTTAATGCTTCTAACATTTCACTTGGCACAGTCCATGATTTATTTTTATAATTTGCTGAACTAGTTAATGTATCTAACCAGTTACTTCTTGAAAGATATTTATATTCAGTATCAAAACGATTAATATCTGCATCTTCAAATTGATTAATTATTTTTTCATTTGTGACACTTGAAGTAGAATATGTTTCTTTATCAACTGTTTCAACAGTTAAGACTTTTTTAGCTAAAGAAGCATTTCCTTCAACATTATTTCCTAATAATTTATGGATATTATTTAATGCTTCATGAGCACCATTTCCTAAAGAAAAATAATAATCACCTTCATCAAGAATATAGGTTTTAGCATCTTTATAATCATAAGAAGTTAATTGCTTTTTCTCTACTAATACTTTTACATCTTTTAATGTTTCACCTTTTTTGATAATATCTGTCTTACTAACTCCTACCAATTCAATAGCAGATGTTTCTACTCTTCCTGTATATGGTTTTCTAGTGTATATTTCAATTACATCTTTACCATCATAATTACCAGTATTAGTAACATCAACACTTACTTCAAAATTCTTCTTATCTTCGCTTTCTTTTACATTAAAGTTTGTATAAGCAAATGAAGTATATGACTCGCCATATCCAAAAGGAAATTGAACAGTTTTATCATAATCAAAGTCACCAACATTACCTTGATTTAATAATTTATCTTCATATCTAGTTTCATAATATTTATATCCAACATAAATACCTTCACCATATACTAAATATTTGTTTGCTCTTTCAATATTTTTATTAGCGTTAGCAATACTAAAATTACCCATATTAGTAAAGGAAGGAGCAGAAGTAGAATCATAAGCATATGTGTCTACTAATTTACCTGATGGATTAGCTTTACCAGAAATTAAACTAGCTAAGCCATATAAGCCTTCTTGACCAACACCACCACACCATAAAACTGATTTAACATTTTTATAGTCTTCTTCCTCTAAAAATCCTAATTCAAGTGGATTATTAGCATTTACAATTAAAATAACTTTATTAAATTTTGAACATGCTAACTTAATGGTATCTCTTTCATTATTATCAACTTGTAAATATCTATAACCAGAAGATAATTTATTTAAAGGTAAATCGTATACGTCAAAATTTAACACACTTACAAAAAAATAATAAATCGCTATTCTAG
>CAJKZK010000139.1 GCA_905204225.1 uncultured Bacillota bacterium | reverse complement strand
TATAAGTTATTTTTCTTCTTTAGTTTTAGAAAATAAAATTAATATTAAAAATAATTTTATCTTTGTTAATAATAAAGAAATTGAATTTAAGCGTGCTAGAAGCGACAAAAATGAAATTAGAGAATTAGATACTATATCTAATGAAGAAATAGCTCAAGGTGTCTTAAAAATGATTTATAATAAAGATTTATATATTGATGAAACAATAAAATTAATCTTATTAAGCTTAGGATATAAAAAAATGAATCAACAACAATATTTTAGAATTCAAAATATTATTGGTGATTTAATTGAAGAAAATAAATTATCAAATAATAATGATCTTCTTCATTATGAAAATAATAATTAGTTATTTTAATTCATACATTTTAATATGAATTATTTTTCTCAAAAAGAAATAAGAAATTATGCTGAATTTTTATATGGTTTAAGTGGTAATGAATTAGCTTCTTTAGCCTTTTTAGTGGGTCTATTATTATCACAAAATATTAATTCTAATCAAATAAATAGTTTAGGTAATTTTTTTGAAGCAGTTGGCCAAACTATGTTAGTTATTGGTTCACAAGAACAATTACTAGATAATAATAAATCAAATTATAATTCTAAATAATTATCTAATAATTTCATGTACCACTAAAGGAAACAAAGATAATAAACATATCCAAATCCATTCTTTAAAATTTAATTGAGTAGTAGAAAAGAAATTTACTAATATTGGTATTTCTGTAACTATAATTTGTAATACAAAACCAATAATCATTACTAATAACATAAAATAATTTTTCTTTTTTATTATATTAAAAATTGAAGTATGAATATCTGACATTCCTACCATATGAAATATTTCTGAAATTGATAAAATACTAAAAGCAGCTGTCCTTGATTTTTTTAATATTTCTTCATTTTGTAATTGTAATAAAATATCTTGATATAAAGAAAAAATATTAAATTCATTTGTTCTTGATATTTCTACTATTGGAATAATAATATAGCCAATAAAAGTTATAAAACAAATTAATAATCCATAAATTAAAGTTGTTTTTAATCCACCATTATCTAAAATTGAACTTTCTTTTTTTCGAGGTTTTTCCTTCATGACATTGTTATTAGATTTATCACTACCTAACGCTAGAGCAGGTAAAGAATCACTTATTAAATTCACCCATAAAATATGAATAGCTATTAAAGGTAAAGGATAATTTAATAATAAACATAAAAACATAATTAATACTTCAGCTAAATTTGAACTTAATAAAAATATAACTGCTTTTTTGATATTATCATAAATAACTCTACCAGTTTCAATGGCTTTTTCTATAGTGGAAAAATTATCATCAGTTAAAATAATATCTGCTACTGATTTAGCTACTTCAGTACCATTCTTACCCATAGCAATACCAACATCAGCTTCTTTAAGACTAGGTGCATCATTTACTCCATCCCCAGTCATAGCAGTTACATAATTCATCTTTTTATAACGAGAAACAATTTTCATTTTATCAATAGGTGTGACTCTAGCAAAAACATTTATTTTTTCTAATTCTTCATCAGTTAATGCATCAATTTGATTACCTAAACATATTTCATTATTTTTAACTAAATTTAATTCTTTGCCAATAGAGGAAGCAGTTTTTAAATGGTCTCCAGTAATCATAACAACTTTTACTCCAGCTTCTTTTAAATTATTAATAGATTTATTGACTCCTTCTTTAATAGGATCTTTTTCACCTACAAAACCTATAAATATTTCTTTATTATCATAATTATAAGAAAAGGCTAGAACTCTTAAAGCTTGATCATAAAAAGAAGATAAATAAAAATCAATTTGTTTTCTTATTTTATTATCTAAAATAATTATTTGATTATTTGATAAATAATATTTACAACGAGATATAATCACTTCAAATGCACCTTTAGAAAATATAATTTTTTGATTATTATATTTATGATATGTTTGCATCATTTTTCTTTCTGAAGAAAATGGTATTTCTTTATATCTAATATATTCTTTATTTATTTTTTCAATATCACAATACCTTTCAGCGTATTTTAATAACGCTACTTCAGTAGGATCACCTTTATCAAAAGTAGAGTCATTACACAAACACATTGCTTTAATTAATAAATCATTATTTTCATAAGAAAATATTTTTTCTACAATCATTTTATTTTCAGTAATTGTACCTGTTTTATCTGAACACACTAAAGAAACTGAACCTAATGTTTCTATTGAAGGTAAATGTTTTACAATAGTATTTACATTCACTAATTTTTGTACGCCAATTGATAAAGTAATTGTTACAACCGCCATTAAACCTTCAGGTATTACCGCTACTGCTAAAGATATAGAAGTAATTAACATTTCTAAGACATTTCCTTTTCTAAAAAAAGAAATAAAAAACATAATCACACAAATAATAATAGTAGCTAAACCTAATATTTTACTTAAATCATTTAATTTAATTTGTAAAGGAGTTATTTCTTTTTTATTTTCAATAAAAGAAGATATTTTTCCAAATTCAGTATCTTTACCAATTTTTATTACTTTTGCTTCACCATGTCCAGAAACAACAATAGTAGATTCAAATACTTTATTAGAATTATCTAAACCATTTTTATCTTTTTCAACTCTAATTGCTTCTCCAGTTAAACTTGATTCATCAATTTTTAAACCATGATTATCAATTATTATTGCATCAGCTGCTACTACATCTCCTTCTTGTAAAACTAAAATATCATTAACTTTTATCTCACTAGATAATATTTTTTTAATTTTCCCATTTTCTTTAATATAACAATGAGGAGATGACATTTTCTTTAATGCTTCAAGAGCATCATCTGCTCTTATTTCTTGAATAAAACCTACTACACCATTAATAAAAATAACAAATAAAATAATAAAACCATCAATAAATTCTTTCAAATAAAAAGAAATAAAACATGCTACAAAAAGAATATATATTAATGGTGAATTAAACTGATTAATAAAAATTTTTAACTTTTTCATTTTTCCACCTATACAAATTTATTAAAAATTTTTTATTATTATTCTATTTAAAAAAAACTAATAGATTTTTCTACTAGTTTTTGATTTATTTATATAATATTTTTTAAGAATAAAACTTAAAATAATAAGTATTAAAC
>CAJKZK010000138.1 GCA_905204225.1 uncultured Bacillota bacterium | reverse complement strand
GACGTGTGCTCTTCCGATCTATTATAAATTAAATCTAAAAAAAGAATTGAATAATAATATATTAGAAGTAAAAAAAGAAAATATTTCTAATAATGAAAAAAAAGAAAAAATAAATTTTTTAAAACAAGAATATCAAAAGAAAATAAAAATATCTAAAAAGAGTGCAAAAGAAAAAGCTTTAAAAATAATGGAAGAAGTAGGAATTTCTTATCCTGAAAAGAGATTTAAACAATATCCATTTGAATTTTCAGGAGGTATGAGACAAAGAATTGTAATTGCTATTGCTTTAACAGCAGATCCTGATATATTAATTTGTGATGAGCCTACAACTGCTCTTGATGTTACAATTCAAGCTCAAATTCTTGAATTAATTAATAATTTAAAAAAAGAAAGAGATTTATCATGTATTTTTATTACTCACGATTTAGGTGTTGTAGCCAATATGGCAGATAGAGTCGCAGTTATGTATGCTGGTAAAATTGTAGAATATGGATTAGTAGATGAAATATTTTATAATCCAAAACATCCATATACATGGGCTTTATTATCATCAATTCCTGATGTTGATTCAAAAGAAAAACTTGAATCAATTCCTGGAACGCCGCCTAATATGATTTATCCACCTGCTGGTGATGCATTTGCTTTAAGAAGTAAATATGCATTAAAAATAGATTTTGAAGTTGAACCACCTTTATTTGATGTTTCACCAACTCATAAAGCTGCTACATGGTTGCTTTATAAAAATGCACCTCATGTAGAAATGCCAAAAATTGTCAAAGAAAGAATAGAAAAAGCATTGAAAGGAGATTGATAATATGTTTGAAGATGAAAAAGAAAGAATTATTCAAGATATTAATGAAGCTTCTTTAAATGAGCATTTAGAAAGTAGAGATATTCCAGAAGAAAAAGAAAATCATGCTATTGATAAAAAATCTACTATACACAAAAAAATAAAAGTTAAATATAAGCAAGAATTAGTAGATAACGATATTATATTATCAGTAAGACATTTAAAACAATTTTTTACTTTCGGAAGTGGATTTAACAAAACAAAATTAAAAGCTGTAAACAATGTTTCTTTTGATTTAAAAAGAGGCGAATGTTTAGGCTTAGTTGGTGAATCAGGATGTGGTAAAACAACTACTGGTAGATCGATTATGAAATTATATGATTTAACATCAGGATCAGTTTATTATAAAGGTTATAGAATTTCTAGTGGTGTTAGATGGAATCAAAAGGAAATTAAATACACTAAAATTAGATTAAAACAATTTCTTAAAGATAATGAATTAACAAAACAAAATAAATTAAAAAATGAAAACTTAACTGAAGATGAAATTAATACAATTATTAAACATCATGAAGATTTAGCGTTTGAAAAGAAAGAACAAGCTAAAAAAATTATTAGTGAGCAAAAAAAAGAAATAAAATCTGCTAAATATGATAATAAACATTGTAATAAATATCTTTTACAAGAAGAAGTTAAAAAAATTAATGAAAAATATGCTTATATTAAAATTAAGGAAAAAGAAAAAAATAATAAAATTGTTGAATTAAAAAATTCAATAAGTGATAAAATGTTATTAAAGCAAGAAATTGATAAAATAAATAATCAATATCAATATTTAATTTTAGATAAAAAAGAATATCATAGAGAATTGCATAAAGCAAAACATACCACTATTACTTCTCAAATACAAATGATATTTCAAGATCCAGTTGATTCATTAGACCCAAGAATGACAGTAGAAGATATTATTCAAGAAGGCTTACAAATTCAAGGATTTAATAATAGAGAAGAAAATTCAAAAAAAGTAAGTGAAGTATTACAAAAAGTTGGTTTAATTCCTGAATATGCTTCAAGATATCCACATGAATTTTCTGGTGGTCAAAGACAAAGAATTGGAATAGCAAGAGCTTTGATTATGAATCCAGAATTATTAATTTGTGATGAACCAATTTCTGCTCTTGATGTTTCAATAAGAGCCCAAATTATTAATTTATTAAATGATTTAAAAAATGAATTTAACTTGAGTATAATATTTATTGCGCATGATTTAAGTGTAGTTAAATATTTTTGTGATCGTATTTGTGTAATGTATTTTGGTAAAGTTGTTGAAGAAGCAACTAGTGATGAATTATTTAAAAATCCTTTACATCCATATACTAAATCTTTATTATCTGCTATACCTAGACCTGATCCAAAAACTGAAAAGAAAAGACAAAGAATTAAATATAATCCTCAATTAGATCATGATTATTCTTTACAAGCACCTACTTTTAGAGAAATTAAAAAAGGTCATTTTGTATTATGTAATGATGTTGAATTCAATAAATATCAACAAGAAATAATATAAATAATAAGACATCTTATATAGTTTTGTTATAAAGATGTCTTTTTTATTTTGTTTAAACATAAGTAAATATGGTATAATCCATAAGTGAATAGAGATAATATATGGATACCATTAACAAATTTCTTAAAAAATTTCATTTGGATGATGAATTATATGATTATATTTATAATTTAGATGTAATGTGTTTACCTATTTCTTTTTTAGATAATTGTTTTATTGATAAAAAAATTCAATTTATAAAAGATATAAATTTTTCTTTATTTAAAAAAAAAGAAATAAAAATCATTAAACAAAGTATTAAAACATATCTAAAATTATTAATTAAATTAAAAAAAAGAAATGATTTTATCGCTTATAAAGAATTTATTAAACAAGATAATATTATTATAAAACCATTTATAATTGATAAAAATTATAAAGGATGTCATTATCTTATAAAAATGAATGATAATAATATTTATATTGAATTATACGATGATGAAGATAATGAAGTTGTTTTTTCTCTTTATTTTGAAAAAAAATATTTTAAATTAATTTTTCGTAATATGATTTTTATTAAAGACCATGAAAAAGTATTTTATAAAAATAAAGAATATATTGATAATGATAATAATTTTATTGAAATTAATTATTTTAAAATAAATCAAGTTTTTAATCAATTATTAGATTTAGGTGATGATAATATATCTAAATTAATTCTTATTGGTAATCCTTTTAAAACCTTAAACACTATTTGTTTAGAAAATATAAAATATGATTTTAAAATAACTATAGAATTTAATGGAATTAAAATAATTATAAAATTTAATATTTTTACAGATAATTTTTTTATTATACAAAATGACGCAATCTTAAGAATAAAAAATTATAAATTAAAATATAAAAATTTAATAAATGAGATCGG
>CAJKZK010000137.1 GCA_905204225.1 uncultured Bacillota bacterium | reverse complement strand
GTCAATTGCCTCCAAATTATATTGCACTATTAGTAGATATTATTAAAAAGCTAGGCTTTGAATTAGATGTTAAAAGAGGAAAAGATCCTAATCCTGGACAAATTTTAATTTTAGATGAATCTTATGATGAAAATTATCGTCGTGGAGTAAGACAAATTCAATTAAATAAAAATTTAGATAAAACTGATTTTAAAGTTGTTTTTTCTCCTCAACATGGTACTGCTTATGAAAATGGAATGAAATTATTTAGACATTTAAAATATAATGTTATTCCTGTAAAAGAACAATGTACTCCTGATCCTTATTTTTCAAATACAAAATCTCCTAATCCAGAAAATCCAGAAGCTTATGAATTAGCTTTAATATATGCAAAAGAAAATAATGCTGATTTAATCTTGGTTACTGATCCTGATGGAGATAGAATTGGTATGGCATTTTTAGATTCTAAAGGTGAATATCAATTGTATTCAGGTAATCAAACAGGTGCATTGTTAATTAATTATATTTTATCTCAAAGACAAGAAAAAGGTACTTTATCTAATAATGGTGTTGTATTTAATACTATTGTTACTTCTTCTTTAGGCAGTAAAGTAGCAAAAAGTTATGGAGTGGATACAGAATCTTTATTAACAGGTTTTAAATATATTGGTTCAAGAATACATTATTATTCAAAAACTAAAGAAAAAACTTTTGAATTTGGTTATGAAGAATCTTATGGATATTTAATTTCTTCATTTGTTAGAGATAAAGATTCATTGCAAGCTTTAGTAATGATTAGTGAAATGACTAATTATTATCGCTTAAAAGGTTTAAGATTAGATCAAGTAATGGAAGAACTTTATCAAAAATATGGTTATCATAGTGATAAATTATATTCTATTTTCTTTAAAGGACAAGCTGGCGCTAATACAATGAATGAAATAATGAATGATTTACATTCTAATCAAATTAATGAAATTGCTGGACATAAAGTAATTGCAATTGAGGATTATTTATATTTGACTAGAACTGAAAATGATAATATTTCTTATATTGATAATTTACCATCAACTAATGCAATTAAATATTATCTTGATGATGGCTCAACTGTAGCAATTAGACCATCAGGAACTGAACCAAAATGTAAATTCTATTACGAAGCTGTTTCTTATACTTCTCATGAAGAATGTTTAGAAAAACCAGATATTTTACATCAAGCTATGATGAAAATATTAAATATTAAAGAATAAGATTATTTAACACATAAAAAAAGTAATTTTGTTAATCAATTTACTAAAATTTATGTGTTTTTAATTGGTTTTTATTAAAAATATCTAATCTTTTTTTTTGAAAATAAATCATATATAATAAAAAAAGGAGGATCGTTTATGGATTTAGTTAATTTAGGTGCAAATGTTATTGCATTTAAAAAAAATAATCATAAATATGGTATGACTTGTGCATGGCTTACTATGGTTAACTACGATGAAATTGTTATGTTAATAGGAAGTCAATCAGATACAGGGCATCATATTGAAATTAATGATATTATTGGAATATCTTCTTTAGCTAATAATCAAGAAGATGTTGCACTTAATTTTGGTGATCATCATTCATCTATTGATGATAAATTTATAAATCAAAAATATTATCTTGATGATGGAGCTATTTTAATTGAAGGTGCTAAAGGACAAATGAAATGTCAAGTTTTTGATATTCAAAGAGTGAAAGGTAATAATGAAGATTTTTTAATTTTTGTTAAAGTTTTAAAAAGTAAAATTGATGATAGTAAGAAATTTTTATTAAGAGAAAATATGGTAGATTAAATGGATACAATCATTGATATAAGAAATTTAACAAAGAGATATGGTTATTTTTTAGCGTTAAATGATGTAAATATTTCTTTTCCAAGGGGTAAAATTATTGGATTGTTAGGGCCTAATGGAGCAGGTAAAACTACTTTAATAAAAATTATAACTGGATTAGTTAAAGATTATTCAGGTGTTGTTTTAGTAAATGATAAACCAATTGGAATAACATCAAAACAAATTATTTCATATTTACCTGATAAAGATTTTTTAAATAATAGTTGGACTTGTAAATATGCATTAAATTATTATAAAGATTTTTTTAATGATTTTGATGAAGATAAAGCAATAAATTTATTTAATAAATTAGATATACCTTTAGATAAGAGATTTAAAGATTTATCTAAAGGCACAAGAGAAAAAGTTCAATTAATTTTAACTTTATCTAGAAATGCTGAATTATATATTTTTGATGAACCTATCGCAGGTGTTGATCCAGCTGCTAGAGAAATGATTTTTCATTTAATTATGGAAAATTATAATAAAAATGCTTCTATTATTATTTCTACTCATTTAATAAGTGAAGTTGAGGATGTTTTAACTGATTTTGTTTTTATTAATAAAGGTAAGATTATTAGAAGTGGAGATGTTAGTGAAACAACTCATTTGGAAAATAAATCATTAAATGATATTTTTAAGGAGGAATTTAGATGTTTTTAAAGCTACTTAAAAATGAATTAAAATCTACAATTAAAAATTATCTTATTGTTTATCTTGCTTCTATTGCATCCACTATAATTTTTGCCATATTTATTATTTTAAAGGCTCCTGTTGTATTATTAATTATTAGTTTATCAACTATTTATATTTGTTTATTAGCGTTGTTAGTTATTGTTATTATTAATATTGTTAAAATGTCTAGCAAAGATATGTATGATTCTCAAGGATTTTTAACATTTAGTTTACCTGTTTCAAATCATCAATTAGTTCTAAGTAAAATATTAGTTTCTATTCTATATACATTATTAACAAGTATAACTATACATCTTGCATGTTACATTTTTGTTGTAATATTAAATCCAGAAAGTGCTTTAGATTATATAAAATCATTATTTTCTAAGCCATTTACTTACTATATTATGAGTATGGTATGGTCTTTAGCCTCTATTATTGAATTTATATGTTTGCTTCAATATGTTAATAGTTTAGGAAATAGTAGTTTTATTAGAAGAAAAAGCGCAGGAAAAAATGTGTTATTGTTTTTTGCTATGACTATAGTTTTAAATATTGTATCAATTATTTTACAGGTTATAATTCCTTATGATGTATATTTTGTTATTGAAGTAAATACTGGTGAAATTATATATGAAGCTACAAGTGGAGGAGCATATATTGAAAACGGATTTTCTTTATTTGAATTGATTTCAAATGTATGTATAAGTTTTATATTATATTTTTTAACAATATATAATTTAAATAAAAAATTAGATTTATAAAATAGGACTAAAAAAGTCCTATTTTTT
>CAJKZK010000136.1 GCA_905204225.1 uncultured Bacillota bacterium | reverse complement strand
TTATTATAAACTTGGTAAATACGCTAAAAGTGGACAAAATTTATATGTTAAAGCTGGGTATACTGAAGAACACCCAAATGGATTACAAAGCCCTACTGGAGCAGATGTTATTGGTTATGTAAGTTATTTTGAAACTATGGAAATTGAATATTCATATTTATAATTTGAAAGGAAAAATAAAAATGAAAAAATTTGCAAAAATTAGTTGTTTGGCTTTATTTGTTTTAGCAGGAACTACTTTAATAAGCGGATGCGATAATACTACTACATCATCTTCACCAACAAGTATCAAAAGTGAAGATAAGATTACTTTATACCAAATAAAAATTAGTAAAGCTCCTAATAAAATTAAATATAAAGTAGGAGAAAAATTTGATAAAACTGGTATGGAAATAACTGCTTATTATGATGATTTATCTAGTAAAGTAGTTACTGATTATACTTATTCTCCTGATGGTGCCTTAACATTTAATGATAAAAGAATTACTATTTCTTATACTGAAAATGGTATGACTAAAACAGTTAATCAAGATATAAGTGTTGAATCTTCAACAACATTATCTAAAGTTGAAATTACTAAAGCACCTACAAAACTTACTTATTCAACTGGTGAGAAATTTGATCCAATGGGTATGGAAATACAAGCTACTTATGAAGATGGTTCTACTAGAATAGTTACTGGTTATGTAGTTACTCCTAATGGAGCTTTAACTATTAATGATAAAGAAATAACTATTTCATATACTGAAGGTGAAATAACTAAAGTTGTAAAACAACCAATTACAGTTGTTGAAGCTTATGTAACTGAAATATCAATTGCAACTTTACCAACAAAAATGGAATATAATTTAGGTGATGAATTTGATCCAACTGGATTAGTTGTTAACGCTAAATATTCTAATGGCAATACTTCACCAATAGATAATTATGTAGTATCTCCAGCGGGTAAATTAAAAGTTAATGATACAGCTTTAAAAGTCACTTATGGTGAAGGTGAAAATAAATTAACTGCTTATGCAAATACTAAAAAAATCTTAATTAACGCTCCTGAATTATTAGAATCTGATTATGAAGTTGCATCAGAATTAAAATTTAATGATCCAAAGAATTATATTCTTGAAGGTGGAGCAAGTAAATCAACATGGCAATCTGATGGAAATACTTTTGATAGATTAAGATGTAATAAAGATGTTAATAAAAAAATTATATTTGAACATGATTATTCTTCTTTAGAAGATAAAACAAAAGCGGGTTTTATGGCAATTATGTCTAATGCTCGTGGTGGAACAAAAATTGAAATTTCTACAGATGAAAAAGCTACATGGCAAGTTGTTAGTGAAGCAGGGAAAGATTTAAATACAATTCCAGCTGATTATAAATATCCTTCTAATACTATTGATGGAAAGAAAGCTACTGATGGCGCTAATAGAAATGTTTTCTATTGTTATTATTCATTAAGTAAATTTATGACATCAACAACAGGTAAAGTATATATTAGATTCTCCTATGAAGATCCTACTTCAAAAGGATGGGTTGGAAATGATACAGAAGGTACTGATTTAATTCATTCATTTACATTCTATAATAAATTAAATTTAGCTAGAGCAAATGGTGATATTTCTATATCTTCATTAAGTGTTAAAACTATGCCAAACAAATTAACTTATATTGAAGGTGAAAGATTTGATACCACTGGTTTAGTTTTAGAAGCAAAATGGTCTGATGATTCTACTACAGAAATTACTTCAGGATTTAATGTAAATCTTGATAGAGGTTTATTATCTACTGATAAAGAAATAATTATTACTTATGAAGGTAAAGAAGTAAAAATAAATATTACAGTTAGCAAACCAGCTTCAGCATTATCTAAAATAGAAATAACTACTAATCCAACAAAAATGAATTATATTGTTGGAGAAACATTTGATCCAACAGGTATGATAATTACTGCTACTTATGAAGATAATACAACTAGTATTGTTGAAGATTATACTCTTTCAGTTACCGGAGCATTAAAATCAACAGATACAAATATTGTTATTACTTATAATGGAAAAACAACTACTTTAGTTATTCAAATTAAGAAAGTTGTATTAGATGAAACAGATTATACTATTGCTAGTGTTTTATCATTTACTGATGCTAATAATTATAAGTTAGGTACAACTGTTGCTGCTAGTGAAGGTGGAAAATCTGCTACTAAAGGTGCTTCAAGAAAATTTACTGATGGAACTGAAGCTGTTAGATTAAGAGCAAATAGAAATCCAGGAGCGTATATTGAAGTATCATATCAATTTGCTGAAAATGTAGATTTAACAAATGCTGGATTTATGTTCTATGGTTTGCATACTAGACTTGGAACAGTAGTTCAATTATCAACTGATGGCATTAACTTTACTAATATTATTGAACCAAAAGAAGGAGATAAAGTGATTCCTGCTGATTATGAAGAATTTGCTTCTGATATTGTTGGAACCGATGGTAAAACTGATAAGAATATGTATCGCATGTATCACAAATTTAATAACTTAACTAAAGGTTCAAAAGTATATATAAGATTTATTTATCAAACTGCTCCAAAGGGTGCAATAGATACAGAAGGTGCTGATATCTTTGGCTCAGTAACTTTCTATAGTGCAATTGATTTTTCTTCTGTTAAATAATAGGTTTAACCTCCTATATTTATATAAACATCTATTATTTATGTAGTAGATGTTTTTATTTATTTTGTTAATATAAATTAAAAAAGTAATAGAAAGTGTAAAAAATTATTGCTGCTTATCTTGCTCATTGGCTTGAAGTAATGTTTTCTTATGATGAGTACGATAAGATTTTATTATCTAGTGTTAGGTTTAGTAAGTTAAAATTAAAGATAATGAAAGTAGTGTTGAATTAAATAAAACTTATAATAAAATATGGATATTTGCTGAAATAATATTATTTTGTTTAGTAGGAGCAGAAGTTGATATTAAATTTGCTTTTTCACAAGGATTAATAGTTATTTTAGTTTTATTTATAGCTTTAATATTTAGAATAATTGGTGTATTTATTTGTTTAATTAAAACAAAATTAAATTTTAAAGAGAGATTATTTTGTGCGATTAGTTATATACCTAAAGCGACTGTTCAAGCTTCAATTGGAGGGATTGCTTTATCTATGGGTTTAGATTGTGGAAAAATTATCTTAACTTTTGCAGTTTTAGCTATTTTAATAACTGCACCTTTAGGAGCTTTTTTAACTGATTTATTATATAAAAAATGTTAATAAAAGAATAATATTAGATAAAATGATATATTTAAATAATATATATTACATTATTACATAATATATAAATAATATATAAATAATTAAT
>CAJKZK010000135.1 GCA_905204225.1 uncultured Bacillota bacterium | reverse complement strand
GCTATACTTTAATTGAAAGCGAGGTATAATATGGCAAACTTTTTAAATTTAGGAAATGAAAAATTTATTTCAGATTTAAGAAATGATATTTTTGTTGATAAATCAATGCTTATAAAGCAAGTAAATAATAATTATGGTAAAAGTTCTAAAAAGTTTATGTGTGTCACAAGACCTCGTAGATTTGGTAAAACCATGGCTTTATCAATGTTAAGAGCCTATTATTCTAAAGAATGTGATTCTAAAGAATTATTTAAAAATTTAAAAATATATAATGATCCTTCATTTTTAGAACATTTAAATAAACATAATGTTTTTACTATTGATATGGCAGGTGTGGGTACTTCATTACAAAATAAAAAAGAAATACTAAATGAAATAACTAAATCATTAATAAATAATTTAAATGAAGCATTCCCTAATATTTTAACTGATGAAAAAACAGTTTCAGATGCTTTATCTACTATTTATTCAGTGACTAAAGAAACATTTATATTTTTAATTGATGAATGGGATTATATATATCGAGAATTTGATAATGATATAAAATTATGTAATGCTTATACTGATTTTTTAAGAAGTTTATTTAAAAATGAATTAATCGCGGATTGTATAGATTTAGTTTATATGACAGGAATATTACCAATAAAAAGATATAATTCACAATCATCATTAAATAATTTTATTGAATATAATATGCTTAATCCTCGTAATCTTACTGAATTCATCGGATTTACTGAAGATGAAGTATGTTCATTATGTAAACAATACAATATGAATATCAATGATATGAAGCATTGGTATGATGGATATCATTATAATGAAGTAGGAGATTTATATAATCCTAAATCA
This sequence comes from uncultured Bacillota bacterium, assembly GCA_905204225.1. GTDB lineage: Bacteria > Bacillota_I > Bacilli_A > RFN20 > CAG-449 > CAG-449. The sequence goes on along the minus strand of CAJKZK010000135.1, from coordinate 2,629 downwards.
GTAGTAGAAGCTATATCAAGAAGAAGATATGGTGACTACTGGACATCAACATCATCAATAGAAGCAGTAACAAATTATATGAATTATGATAATGGAGAATTAAAAGATATTATAGCTTCATTAATTGCAGGTAATAAAGTAGATGTTAATGTTTCAAGATTTAGAAATGATTTAACGGCAGTAGATAATAAAGATGCAGCCTTAACAGTTTTAATTCATTTAGGATATCTAGCGTATGATAGAGAAAATGAACAATGCTATATACCAAATTATGAAATAAGACAAGAATTAAATAATGGAGTTTTAGATTTGAAATGGGAAGAAATAGAATATCCATTAATCAATTCAAAAGAATTAATAAACCAAACAGTATTATTAAATACAAAATATATCGAAGAAAGATTAAATGAAAATTTACAACGATTCACAACTATATATAATAGATTAGATGAAAATGTTTTATCTGTATTATTAAATGTTTCTTATGATTATGCTAGAAAAGAATATAATTTTTTTAAAGAACCAAATGTAGGAATTGGTAGAGCTGATTTAATCTTAGTCCCATATAGAACAACTAAACCAGGAATAATATTTGAATTAAAAGTAGATTCTAGTCCAATAGACGCGATAAAACAAATAAAACAAAAAAATTATTTAGAATCATTTAATACATATAAAGGAAAAATATTATTAATTGGTATTAATTTAGATTCTAAAACTAAAAAACATTCTGTTTTAATAGAAGAAGTAAATAAATAACCAGCCTAATAGCTGGTTATTTTATATATCATTTTATTATAAATCTATTGGATTTCGATTATCAGAAAACACAATATGATAAGTATTAAAATATGATTGCATACAAGTAATTTTTACCCCATTTCTAATTTGCCCTTCAACATATAATCTTTTAGTGTAAAATGTTCCTATTAATTCATTATTAACATATAGTTTTATAGTAAAACATCCACGATAAATTATTATATCATCACCATTTGAATTAGCTTGTTTAATACTTTGAAATATCAATTCAAATATAATTAAAATAAAGGTAGTTAAACTAAAATATAAAGATATTATAAAAATTAACAATAATAAAGGTAATATATCAACATTTACTTTTAGAAAATATAAAGAAATTATAAATACTATTATTGAAATAATAAATATAATAACCTCAATGATTTTTCTTTTTTTGATTTTATTTTTTAATTCTAAAATTAAATTATTGTCCATTTAAATTAATCGTTCGCGTAATTATCAAAATAACCTTGAACTAAAACAATAGGAGTACCTTTATCTCCAGAACCACTGGTTAAATCACATAAAGAACCAATTAAATCTGTTAATTGACGAGGAGTAGTACCTTCAGAAACCATTTGACCTACTAAATTATGTTCTTTTTCTTTAATTTTATTTTCGATAGCTTTTTTGAGTTCTTCACCTTTAAGATCTTTAAAATCATTATCAGCTAAAAATTTAAGTTTTAATTCATTAGGTGTACCTTTTAAACCACTTGTATGAAATGGAGAAACAACTGGATCTGCTAATTCCCAAATTTTTCCTTGTGGATCTTTAAAAGCACCATCACCATAAACCATAACTTCAAGATGTTTATTAGTAGCTTCATATAATCTTTTTTGAATATCTTCAACTAATTCTTGAGCATCTCTAGGGAATAATTTAACAGTATCTTCAGTAGCTTTATTAGAACCTAATAAACCATATTTTTCATTATAACCACTTCCATTAACTGAAGAAGTTAAAATATCATCTAATCCTAAAACTACTTCTGCACCATATTTTTTTAATAAGCGTTTTGTTCTATTACGAGTATGAATATCACATGTTAAAACATTTTTTGTATAATTAAGAATTGTTTTAGCTTGATTAGCAAAAATAATTTCTACTTCTGCTCCTGTTTCTTCAATTAAATGTTTATAATATTCAACATAATCAACACCTGTAAATTCATGAACATTATATCCAAATAATTCTCTATATTGAGTATAGGTTAAAACATCACTATAAGGATTAATTCCTTTTTCATCTAATTCATCATAAGTTAATAATGCATTACCTACTTCATCAGAAGGATAAGATAACATTAAAACAACTTTTTTAACACCTTTAGCAATACCTTTTAAAAGAATTGCAAATCTATTTCTTGATAAAATAGGGAAAATAACGCCTAAAGTATCACCTTTTACTTTATTTTTGATATCTAAAGCAATATCATCAATACTAGCGTAATTTCCTTGAGATCTAGCTACAACTGATTCAGTAATTGCTACTACATCTTTATCATGCAATAAGAAATTTTCGTTCTTACTAGCGTTTAAAACACTATCAGTAACAATCTTAGCTAAATCGTCTCCTTTTTTAATAATTGGGCATCTAATACCTCTTGATACAGTTCCAACATAACGTTCCATAATTTTTCTCCTTTGCTGTACATAAATAAAATAGTACAAATGAAGAAAAAAATATATAATTATTAATTCAATTTTAAAAAATATTTCTCTATTATTCTTTTTATATCATCTAAATTTTTACTAGACATCAAAGAAAAAACATATTTTTTATCTTTAGATAAATAATTTTGTATATTATTTAAGTCATGTAAATA
>CAJKZK010000134.1 GCA_905204225.1 uncultured Bacillota bacterium | reverse complement strand
AATTATTTCGAATAAAAGGAAGTATGAATGAAATGGAAAAAAATAATATTTTTTCAGGTTCAATATCATGTTTTGAAAAAAATGAAATTACAGAATATTTATTTAATTTTAATGATAATAAATTTTCTTTATCAGTTTATAAAAATGAATTAGATTTTATGAATGAAATGTATAGAAATTTTTATATTCCGTTTAATTATATTTTTACACCTTTAAAATTTGGTGCTTCTAAAATTGATAATAAATTTACAGTATTTTCAGAATATAGACAATATCTTACATACTCAAACGAAAGACAAACTGAATGCTATTTTTATATTAATAATGAATTAATTGATTTTGATGAACAATTAGTTAAGAAACAAAAATATTTTATTTTAAAATTTTATAAATATGTTACTAATGGTAGTATAGGTGATTCTTTAGTAGAAATATATTATGAAATATAAAACCATATTGTTAATATAAGGGGGAAAATGTGCATAAATAATATGGTTAAAAGCACTAATTTATATGAAAAAAATGAAGAAAGTTTTATTTGGAGCATTATTGTTTTCAATGTTTAATCAAATGAATTTTACTAATAACAAATCTTTGATGAAATTAAAAGTTAATAATGATATGGATTATAAAATTTTAAATGTTGAAGATTATAATTTATATGATAAAAATGATCTATCTAATTTTTTAAATCAAGGTGGAGTTATTATTAATAATAATGAAATCCCTAATGAGATATTAAATAATTATTTTAAGATTGAAAATTCTAGTCTTTCTAAAGACAGTTATTCTTATATTTATTCTCTTAATGGATATTATAAAATTAATTATTTTACTATTTTAAATAACCATGGTGAAAAATTACCTATTGATGATGTCGACGCTGTTAGTATTTTGTCTGATGTTAATACTAAAATAAATCAATCTACATTTGATGATGAAAATATTGTTGGAGAAGATAATTATTCTTATACAATGTATCAAGATAATGATAAAACAAAATTAGCTTGTAAAATAGATTTTAAAGCATCTGTTACTCATAGTAATAATAGATATTATTGTTCTACTATTTTAACAACAAGATGTAGTAATAATTATCATGTTGATAATTTTACATTTAAATCATGGTATCCAAATCTTACAATGGAGAATGCAACATATAATTTTCCAAACACATTTAGTCACAGTGATACAACTCAAAATGGAACAATTTATACAACAGGAACAAATAAAGAAGATAAAGCTAATTTAAATCAAAAATATGAAATTTGTTTTACAACTTATGCTCAATCTGGTAAAGCATCATATTCATATAATGCTTCTTTAGAAAGCTTAGTTATAAAAGATAATGGCTGGTGGCTTTTACAAAAGACATGTAGTTTTGATTCAAGCAAAGGTAAAACTATAACCTTGACTTGGAATAAATAAATTATTGTAAACACTTAACTATTTATTAAGTGTTTTTTGATATAATATAAGTATGTATAGAAGAGGGTAAAAGAATGATAAAATTAGAAAGAGTTAGCAAAATATACAATAATAATGGTGTATTAACCACTGGGCTTCATAATATAAATCTTGAATTAGAAAAAAATGAAATAGTTGCTATTGTTGGTGAATCTGGAAGTGGTAAATCAACATTATTAAATGTTTTAACTAAAATGGATTCTTTTGATGAAGGTGAATATTATTATAAAGGTAATGAAACATCTTATTTTGATGTTAATGATATGGATAATTTTAGAAAAGATAAAGTAGGATTTATTTTTCAAAATTATAATATAATTGATTCTTATACTGTTTTAGAAAACGTCATGTTGCCTTTTATAATAAAAGGTGAAAATAAAAAAGATGCAAAAATAAAAGCTAAAGAATTAATTAATAAAGTTGGTTTAAATAATAGAATAAAAAATAAAGGAACAGAGTTATCTGGTGGAGAAAAACAAAGATGTGTTATTGCTAGAGCTTTAGCTTCTGATTGTGAAATTTTAGCATGTGATGAACCAACAGGAAATTTAGATAGTAAAACAGGTGAAGAAATAATTAAATTAATAAAAGAAGTTGCAAATGATAAATTAGTTTTAATTGTTACTCATAATTATGATCAAGTAAAAGATATTGCTACAAGAAAAATTAAAATTAAAGATGGTGAAATAATTGAAGATGTGATTTTTCAAAAAAAAGAAAAAGATCCTAATGAAAAATTAGAACTAGAATATAAGCCAATAAATAATAAAATAAAATTAGATATTGCTAAAGATAATATTAAAAATACTCCTAAAAAAACCATTTTTACTAGTGTAGTATTATTTTTTGTTGCAATGTTTTCCTTGTTTTTATTTCAAGGTATAAGTTATTTAATTAACAATCAATCATATATAAATAATTTTGTATATAAAGGTGAAGATAAAATTATTGTATATGATATTAATAATAAAGAATTAGACATAAAAAAAATAGAAAATATTTCTAAAAAATATGTTGTAAATGACTTTTATCGTACAAATAATAATTTATATTTTAGAATAGATAATTCTGCGATAGTTAATTCTTTTAATTATGAAGAGTATCCTTATAATTATAAACTAGATGACGGAAGAAAAGCTAATAATGGTAATGAAGTTGAAATCCTTTTACCTTCAACATATTCTGGAGAAGATTTTTTAAATCAAAATATAACAATTAATGATATGAATTATAAATATAAAATAGTAGGCTATCAAATAAGAGAAGACATTACTGATATTGTTTTCACAAATAATAAACAAATTGAAGATTTATTATTAATAAATAGAATTTTAAGTTATAGAGTTGAAATTAAATATAAAACAGGTTATCAAATAAGGGAAATCGATTTAAGCGTAGAATTTAATAATGATTTAGAAAATTCATATATTGAACTTACCGATGATTTTGATTTAGAAAAAGTAGTTGTAGAAGATAAAAATATTGTGTATTCAGACTTATATGAATTTGATTATAATTTAAAAACACTAGAAATAAAAACTGGTGAAGATAATAAAATTATAATTGGACAAGACTTTATTAATTGTGTTAAACAACAACCTTATGAAGTATCGATTTATCCAGATAATATTTTTATTGCTGAAAATGAATTAAATAAAATAAATTATTCTTATGTTAGAGTAAAAACATACGATACTACAAATTCAATGCAAAGATTTATTAATAATATTATGTCATATTTAATGATGTTATTATCTTCATTAACTATTATAATTATTTTCTTTATTAGCTATATTATTTTAGCTAAAATATATACTTCAAGAAAAAAAGATTATGTAATTTTAAGAACATTAGGGATAAGTAAATTTGACATGAAAGGAATAGTTATTAATGAAATAATGTCATTAACATTAATAATTACTATTTTATCTTATTTAATAATTTTTATAATTAGTAGATTTACTAATAAAGGTATCATGATTATTTTTAATAATATTTCAATATTTGGATCAATATTATATTTTATTATTATGATATTATTTGGTTATTTAATAGCTAGAAGATTTAATAGAAAATTGTTTAAGTTCAGTGTCAATTCTACATTGAAAGGATATGATAAACGTGATTAAAATTGAACATTTAAATAAATATTATAACAAAGGAAAAAGTAATGAAAT
>CAJKZK010000133.1 GCA_905204225.1 uncultured Bacillota bacterium | reverse complement strand
TAAAAATGAGAGCCATTTTTCTCTACAAATATTTCATTAAAGTTAAGATCATTCATTGCATTTTCTAAACCGATTTCAGTTTGCTCAATTAATTTTTCATAAGTTAATTTATTATGAGCTTCTAATTTTTGTTCATTAGTATATTCATTACTAGCTAAAATTTCCATTTGAGTGTTTTTCACTTCTTCATGTCTAAGTGTTCTATTTTCAATTAATGTTTCAAAAAACAAATTTGATGCATCTTTTATAGATACTTCTTCTTGACTTGATTTATCATTATCTACTGATTTTATTTCCCTATTAGCAGGAACCATCACATAATAAATAGATAATACTAATACTAATGAAAATAATGATAAAAAACTTACTACTTGTTTGTTCATAAAAGATCCTCCTATATAAAGTTATTACTGCATTTCTTTTTTAAGAACTACAAATAGTATAATTTATAAAAAAAATAAAATTTGTCGAAAAAAAAAGAATTGAATTAAATATTTTCAATTCTTTTAAATTAAATTAGTTTGCTCTTGAATCGTATGTACCATCATTAGTGAAAACCCAAACAGATTCACCTTGTTCAATAAATAATGGAACACGAATTTTTAAGCCAGTTTCTAAATATGCATCTTTCATTGCTTTATTAACTGTATCACCACGTACTGCTGGTTCACATTCAACAATTTTTAAAGCAACTTTAGCAGGTAATGATATACCAAGAATTTCTCCTTCATAATCAAGAATTTCAACTTCTGAACCTTCTTTTAAGAAATTCATTTCCCATTTTAAACGATCTTTAGAAATAGAAATTTGTTCATATGTGGTATTATCCATAAAGCAAATAGCATCACCTTCATCATATAAATATTGCATTTTTTTCTTTTCAAGATGTAAAATTTCAACTTTGTCACCACCGATAAATGACATATCAAGAACTGCTCCAGTTCTTAAATTTTTTGATTTAATCTTAACTTTCATTTTAGCCATCGCGGTTTTATTAAGATCAATATCGATACATGAATAAATTTCACCTTCCCAAGAATATGCATTTCCTGGTCTTACTTCTGTTACGTTAACCATAATTTCCTCCTAGTTATTCCTTTTATATTTTATCAAAGTAGAATAATAAATTGAATAATAAAATGTATATGTTGTAAAAAAAATCACTAAAATCATTGATAAAATGTTATTTATCTCATTAAATTTATCGTTTTTTAATATAATTCTTTCAATAAAGAAAAAAATAACACAGTTTATAATACTAAAAATAAAGTAATATATGCATTTATTAAATAAATAAAATAAACGATTAAATATTAATAATATAAGACCTTCTAAAAAAATAAATAAAATAAATAGACAAATGTAATTAATAATCAAATTATTATAAATAACAATATCTAAACCAAATAAATAATTAGTCGCGTTAAAAATATATAAAAAAGCATTTAAGCCAAAAAATATTACACTACAAAATAAAATAATAGATATAATTCTTCCCATATATCTATTATTATCTATTTATAATTTATTTATTACATAACAATCATTAGAATAAAATGATTCATCATGTCCTGGATATATATAATATTTCTTCATATCAAATAATTTTTTTATTTTTAATAAACTCTCTTGCATTTGAATTGGTGAAGAAGTCCATAGATCTGTTCTTCCATGACTATAATGAAAAATTAAATCACCTACAAAGATTACATCATTAAAAATAATAATCAATGAATCAGAAGAATGTCCAGGAGTGTACATAATATTAAAATTAAATATACCAATTTTATTATTTCCTTCTAAAATATTATTAACTTCACCATTAAAAGTAACAATATTTTCAAGCATATAATATGATGCATTTAATTTACCATCATGTAAAAAATCATCATTATTCATGTATGAATAAATTTTTATATCATTAAATTCTTGTTTTAAATTTGTTAAACCTGCAATATGATCAAAATGTTTATGAGTAATAATAACTCCATCAAAATATTTAAATTTATGAATTTCATTTTTCATTTCATTAGAAAAATAACCACAATCGATTAATAAACAATGATCATTTTCATAAATTAAATAAGAATTACAAGCAAATATAGGATATTTATTAAATAATTTTATATTCATATTCTAAATACAAAAAAAAGAGCCTTAGCTCTATTTCTTTTCCTTATGGTTAGTCATTTTATTGCAGTGTGGGCAATATTTTTTAATTTCTAATCTATCAGGATGTGCTCTTTTATTTTTTGTTGTTATGTAGTTTTGATTTCCACATTCTGAGCATTGCATGATAATGTTGTCACGAGCCATTTGGACACCTCCAATTTCAACATTGTAATTTTAGCATAGACAATTTATAAAATCTATAACAATTTTTAATTATTTATGCATTTATTGCTATTATAGACCATATACATAAAAAAAAATACAATTATTTTAATTATTTAATGATTTTATAACCGTAAGACATCAATTTATTTTCAATATCTCTAACATTTAATTTTTCAATAGTTAAAATTTTTACTTCACCTGTTCTATGCGATGAACTAACTTTCTTTATATTAAAATTTCTTCTAATAATATCATTAACATGAGATTCGCATTCTCCACATTTCATACCATCAATTTTTATAACAATTTGTTTTAAATTATTATCTTTTTTAAATAATTTACTAAAAAATCCCATTCTAGCCTCCATAATTCATTAAATATTTTTCTAAATAATCATAATTAGGTGTTTTCACATCACATTTTTGTTTTAATCGATCAAAAGCGTAAGCTAATTCTTTCATTTCATTAGTAGCAGATAATGCATGATCAACTAAAACAATTTTCCCAATAAATGTTTTATACATCAATTTTATATAAGATAAACATTTCTTTTTATTACGAACAAATTCTTCATCACCTTTAGGTAATATTTTATATCCATTAGCTTTTAAAACATTAAATGTTTCAATAAAAGCATTAAGTAAATGATCAATATATTCTTTGTCTTTTAATAATGTTTTTAATTTACCATTATTTATATAACAAGAAAACACTAGAGGCAAAATAAATGCTGCATGTGATTTTAACCAATCATCAATTCTATCTTCTTTTAATACTTTAATTTTTGAATTATCGAAAACGTTTTCTATTAAAAATTCATTATTTTTATAAGGACCAATAATCATTTTTTTCATATTGATAGAAACAATTTTATTATTCTCTTTTCTACCAGCTGTATAATAAAAACCAAACATTAAATTTTTATTTATAAGTAAAGATTGATATTTTTCTATTTCAAAATTATTACCAACTAAAACTATATTTTTACTATTATTGTTGTTTAATATATCTACTATTTTTTCTATTTGAGAAAATTGTAAACAAACAAAAATAATATCATAATGATCATGTCTAGTTAAACAATTAATTGTTTTGATATGATATCTCTTCTTAAAATGAAAAACTTCATTTTCAAAAATTATACCATTTTCTTTATATTCTAAATATTTGTTTCCACGTGCTAAAATAGTTACATCTTTTATACTTTTATAAAACATTTTTGCAAGATTGCAACCAATTACTCCTGCTCCATAAACTAAAATTTTCATATAACCTCTTAGTTAGATATCACTAACCATCTTTATAATAATCTTATTAATTAAAATTTTAAA
>CAJKZK010000132.1 GCA_905204225.1 uncultured Bacillota bacterium | reverse complement strand
TTCATCATTATCTAAATTAAGTAATGATAAATATTGATTATATAATTTAGATGAAGAAGCTTTATTAAAATTAAAGAATTCAGAATTTAGATAAGAAATAGATTTTACGATTGGTAAATCTAAAATGAAATTTCTATTTAATTGAAAATCTTTATATTGATAAAAACTATCTAAATTTAATAAACAAGTTATAAAACAACCATTATTAACCGAAAAATGGTAATTCCTAACTTTAGTTGAGACATAAGTAAAATATTCAATTAAAGAAAAATTATTTTCTAAAGGATAAGAAATATCAATTCTTCTTTCTTCAATTAATTTATATATTAAATAATCATTTAGATATAATTCATGATTGATATTAGAGATTTGATAACTATTATTATTTTCAATATATTCTAATTTTATAGGCATTAAAACTAATGGTGCAGATTTAATATTCATATTTTTATCATCAAAATAATCTAGTAAACCAAATGTTAATATTAAATTATCTTTTGTTAATAAATATTTTAATTTCTCTCTTTGAATATTTTTATCATCAGCAGTATAAATATGATTTTTTTTATTTTGTTTATCTTCATTAGTAGCGTCATCAAGAGCTTGGGCTAATGTTTTATTAGTTAAATCTAATTCATTAATTTTAAGAGGAAAACCATTCATAAGTAAAGAAAAAATCTCATCGTATTGATAATTAGTCATACGAAGATTAACATCATTTTGAAAATTAAAATTAACTAAACCGTTATTTTTGCATTTATTTAATAATTCTTCAGTCCATAAATTAACTTTTGTTTGATTTTCCATAAATTATTTCCTTAGAGTAAGTATAACATATTGAAGAAATATTTAAAATAAAAATACGCTCCCGAAGGAGCGCATTGAGGAGAGATGTATATTACAAAACTAAAGAAAGAACGGTGCCTTTAGTTTTATAACCATAATTGAAATCTTTATCGATAGTTAAAGTAGTTTTTGTTTCATTTGGAGTAAGAACTAAAACTTTTTCCCTAGAACCATCATGCGTAGTTAATGATATAGTTCCATCACTATTAACAACATAAGTATCAGATTCTGTATTACTTGAGAATGGATACGTTGTTAAACCTGTACCATTTATTCCGTTTTTGATTAAAACATTTACAGCACCTTTTTCAACATATGTTTTATCAGATAAAGTTAAACCTAAAATAAATGAATTACCATCACTAGTTAAAGTTAAATCGTTTGTTTCTTTATCAAAAACATAATTCCAAGTACTTCCTTTATAAGTAGCAGAGCCTAAACCATCTAAGACTAATTCCCCATTAGCACCAGTATATGTTGCTTGTAAACCATCACGAAGTGCATATAATGAAGAACCACAATTTGCAACATCTTCAACTACTGTATCACCCTTTTTAACTAAGATATTAAAAGTATATGTAAAAAATGTATTTAATTCAATAAACAAATATATAAAATTAATAAAAATAAAAATATGAAAATAAAAATATATAAAAAAATCAATTTAAAATATTAAAATATTAAAAAAGCTAAAATATTATAGGCAATAAAAAAAGATTACCTGATTTAAGATAATCTTTTTAATTAAATATTGATTAATTTTCAGGGAAAGTAATTCCTGCTAATTTAGAAGTTAATTTATCAACACCTAAATCTTTAAATGTATTTACGATATGATAAGTGTATGTATTATTATAACTATAATAAATATCTATAACAACTTCTGTATCGGTAACTGTTACTTCACATTGAGTTGCTGCAAACATTTCAATAGATGAAGAAGATGATTGCGCAAATAATTTATAAGTTGTACCACCATCTAAAACTGCTTCAGCGTTTGCACTAAAGAAACCATTACTTGTTGGATAATCTACTTCAAAAATAGTTTTTCCTTCTGATGTTGTTTTGCTTGCAACATTAAGATTTTTAATATATTCATCTTCACCAATATTTTTAATACTATATTTATTTGAATTGATTTTCCAAACATTTTCAGTTGTAGTTGTTGCAGAAATTGTATTAGATATTGAACCAGATGAATCGGAATTTGAAACAATATAATATTTATCATTATGCTTTACTACACCAAGCTTTTCTGAAGAACTCATTTCATAGAAGAAACCATCTTTAGTAATATATCCAGTCATTTTACTTGTAGCACAATTTTTTGCAAAAGAATTTAAATTACTTGGAGTAGATGATAATTTTTCTTCTTTTTTAGTTGTTTTATCATATCTTGTCCAATATAATTCTGATTCTAAAGTATAAATACCAGATTGTTTGAATTTATTAACTGCTACTTCAAGTTCTTTAGCTTTAATTTGATCAGGTTTTTTACCAGTATCAATATATTCATTAACTTGTTTAATTGAAGTAAATTCATTATCAAATAAAACAGCACCTTTTGTTAAAACATATGGATTTTCAGCAGTATAAGTAGTGTCAGAACCCTCAACTTTTCCATAAACTAATGTAGAAACAATTAATGCTTCTGTTTTTTCATTATTTGTTTTGACAACATCTTTGAATTCTAATTTTAAAGCACCTTTAGAAATTCCATAGTTTGAGAATGTTCCGAAAACACCACCATAAGCACATGTTAACCATACATCAGCATAATCTGATTGTTCTGTAATTAAATAAGAAGTACCATCATCTTTAGTAACTGTTTTAAAAATAGAATTATTTTTTACATAATTATAAAGAATTGGGAAATTATAACTTTGATAATAACCACTGATATCCATTTGAACACCAGGCATTACTTTAAAATCAGCACCTTGAAGATTACTCATTTCAAAATTATAAGAATAACCATTCATTGTTCTTAATAATCCCACCCAATTATTTGTGCCATTAACAACAAATTGTTCATCTTCACATGTTGCAAAATAGAATGAATTATGTAAGAAACCTTTATCTGCTAATTTTAATTCTGAATTTTCTTTTTCAAGTTCTGTTAATGATTTACCATTTCTTTGTAAATTATCAACATAATAATTTGATGTGACATTTTGTGTTGCATCTTTAAATTTCTTTTTAACTGCTGAAATTGCTGTTGCTTTAAATGAAGCAGTTTTACCATCAAATTCAACTAATACTCTAATAGATCCTTCTGCTTTAACTGTTAATTTAGTTCCTTCAATAGAAGCAGTTGATTGGGTTTTATTGTCCATTCTAAAATTAATGTTATATGCAGTTTCACCAACCATACCTTTAATGTAATCTTTTAAATCGATTGTTTGACCTACTACTAGTTCTTCTTCTGGTGCAGTAACACTGATTGAATCGACACTTGAAACAGTTTGTTCACAAGAAGTTAAAGAAAAAGTTCCAAACGCACCAATTACAAGCGCAAATAACAATCTTGATTTTTTCATTTTTCTCCTCCTCTAAGTTAAATTTATAATTTAAGTTATTTATAAAAATTAACTAATTTTAAGTAATTAAAATACTTAATCAATAATAAAAGAATATCAAAACTATAAAGTAAGATATACTTTATTGCAATTAGTATAATTAATTAAGATGTGTTTTTTCAACAAAAAACAAATAAATGGTTAAAATAATTATATAATTTATATAAATAACAATTATGATATACAAAAAATATATATATTTATCATTAAAAAGATTATAAAATATAAACAATAACAAATAATAAGTTAAATCATTTTTCTTTTTTTTAAGTAGTGTTATACTTACTTAAAGGAGATTTTTATGAAAAAGATATCAATTATAGATCGG
>CAJKZK010000131.1 GCA_905204225.1 uncultured Bacillota bacterium | reverse complement strand
GTAAAGAAATTAATTCATTAAATATTATTAAAGAAGATTCTAAAAAAGAATTATTTATGTCAATTGATGATATTGATTTAAATAAAACAATTAAATTATTAGCTAAACATAATGTAGTTAAATTTTCTAATAGAAGAGAATCGTTACAAGATTACTTTATGAAATTTTATAAAGAAGATAAAGATTTTGGAGGTGCTTTAAAATGAGTTTAATTGAAATAAAAAATTTAACTAAGGATTATGGTAATAATCAAGGTATATTTAATATTAATTTAAATATTGAAAAAGGAGAAATGGTTGGTTTTGTTGGTACTAATGGAAGTGGTAAAACAACAACTATTAGAAATATTATGGGATTTATTAAACCAACAAGTGGTGAAGTAAAAGTTAATGGTTTATCTTCATATGAACATGCTTCTGAAATAAGTAAATTAATTGGTTATGTTCCTGGTGAAATTGCATTTCCTGATTTACCAAATGGTATAGATTTTCTTAAATGCCAAGCAGAATTTTTAAATTTAAAAAATATGGATTACGCTAATGAATTAATTGAAAGATTACAATTAGATCCAAGAGCAAATTTAAAAAGAATGTCTAAAGGTATGAAACAAAAAACAGCTTTAGTAGCAGCTTTAATGAATGATGCACCTATTATAATTCTTGATGAACCTACTACTGGGCTTGATCCATTAATGAGAGATACATTTTTAGATATTATAAAAAATGAACATTCTAAAGGTAAAACAATTTTTATGTCAAGTCATATGTTTGAAGAATTAGAAACAACTTGTGATAAAGTAGCCTTAATTAGTGATGGGCATATTATTGATGTAGTAAACATGAATGATATAAGAAATAGACCTGTTAAAGAATTTAAAATTGAATTTAATAATAAAGATGATTATCAAAAATTTCAAAAAGAAAAATATGAAATAATTCGTTTACAAGATCAATATAATCAAGTAACAATAAAAATTAAAACAACTGAAACAGGTAAATTATTAACAACTTTATGTAATTATGATGTGAAATTTGTTTCAGAAATTCCTTATACATTAGAAAGACATTTTAAAGAAATATTATTAAAAAAGGAGGAAAAATAAAATGTTTAGTAAAGCTTTATTTAAACAATCATGTAAAGCAAATGGTGTTATGTGGACTATTATTACTTTTGCTGTTTGTTTTATGTTAGCATGTGTTATGTTAATTACTGGTAATGGTGGTATTGGAGATACCAAAAATGCCATTGAAGATACAATTATTGTTAAAGAAATAGATGCTTCAATAGAAAAAAGAGCATTATCTTATTATCAAATATCAATGGATGGATTAACTGAATTTGATAAATTAGAAGCTAAAAATTCAAAAGATTCTTTAACATATTTAGTTAGTATGTCTACTTGGAGTAATTCTATTCCTAATAGAAATGATTATTCTTCTGATCAAGAATATATGTTGGCTATGGAAGCATGGAATAATCAAAAACCAATTGCAAACAATAAAGCATCTATTTTATTATTAAATTCATATACAGAATGGAATAATAATAAACCAAAATTAGAAGATTATAAATCTGAAGATGAATATAATGTGGCTTTAAAAACATGGTCTAAATCTAATCCAATGACTCAAGTAGGGGCAATAAGTGCATCTACAATGGTTTCTATTGAAGAAATTCAAGATTATATGTATGAATATGCTTTAAATATTAATTCTAATTATACTAAAGATACTACTGAAGCTAAAGAAATACTTGGTGTTGTAATGTATAGTATTGTTCCAGATAAAATAGAAGGATTTGATGATGAATTTTATACTAAAAATAATGAAATAAAGCCTGAAAGTTATGATTATGTTTCTATTGCTCAACATATTGCTAGTAATGATATAGATGAATATTTAATATCAAAAGAAAGACAAAATTATTTAAAAGATAGATCTCAAGAATGTAATTCAATTTTCTTAGCTAGTAATTTATCAAAAGATGAAACAGTAAAAATAATGGTTAATGAATTATCTTCATTTGGTGTTACTCAAGAAAAATATGATTCATTTGGATATAATTATAGTTCTATTAAACATATGTCTATAACTTCAATTATTACATTTAGGAATAGATTAGATTATGAAATTAGTTTATTAGATAATAAATTAAATAATAATGAAATAAGTCTAGATGAATATAATAAACAAATCAAAATTACTACAGAAGATTTAGTAAGTGAAATATCATCTTCATTATTATCATCTTTACCTAGTGAAGTATCTGATGCTTTACAAGAAGTTGGTCAATTAGATTTATTTAGTTTAGTTGTTGGCTCAATTTTTTATAAATTAGCAGGTTTATTATTACCTATAATCTTTATGATTATGGCTTCTAATAATTTAATTTCTGGACAAGTCGATAGTGGTTCTATGGCATATATATTATCTACTTCTACTAAAAGAAGAACAGTTGTCTTTACTCAAGCTGTTTATTTAATTGGTTCATTATTTTGCATGTTTAGTTTAACTACTATTACTGGATGTGTATGTTTAAGTTTAATTAAAGCTGATGTTGATTTAACTTATACTAAATTAATTTATTTAAATTTAGGTGCATTCTTTGTCTTATTCTGTTTATCTGGATTATGTTTTTTAACTTCTTGTTGGTTTGATAGAAGTAAAAGATCAATGGCTATTGGTGGAGGTTTATCAATTTTTGCTTTAGTGGCAGCAATGCTTGGATTATTTGGTAGTCAAGTAATTCCATCAGTAGTTAGATTAGATTCTTTAAATTATTTTAACTGGGCTACAATAATTTCTTTATTTGACGTTATTTCAATTATTGATGGCACGAACACATTTATATATAAATATGCAATCTTATTTGGCTTAGGTTTAATTGGATATATTATTGGTTCTGAAAGATTTATTAAAAAAGATTTACCATTATAGAGTTTTTTCTCTATAATGGTTTTATAGGTATTAAATATGTTTGAATATATAGAAAAATGTAAAAAATTTGAAAAATTATCTACTTTTGAACGTTTTGCTTTATTAGCAAATAAATCTCTAATTATTACTAATAAATTATCTGAATTAGGTTTAAATGTTAATGAATCATTATCTTTAATTGCTACTTTTATTCTTGGTTCAATAGTTAGTGATGGAGAAGTAAATGAAAAAGAATTTTTACTAATGTATCCAGCTTTATTAAGAACTTTTGGTGATAATTTTGATTTTGATTCGATTAAAGAAGCATTTCAAAATGATTTTAAAACAAGAAATGAATTAAAAAATTATTTAAAAGATATATTATCTTTATTAAATAGTGTTTCTAATGAATTAAAAGAAGATATTATTGATATTTGCTTTGCAATAGTGACAATAGATGGTAAACTTTCATTGAAAGAAAGGATTTACATGAGAAAACTTTTTAGTGTTTAATTATGAATTATTTTGTAGGGATATCATTAGTATTTATTGTTGGTTGTAGTTTAGGATGGCTTCTTGAATTGTTTTTTAGAAGAATTGTTCATAAAAAATGGATTAATCCAGGCTTTTTAGTAGGCCCTTGTTTACCTTTATATGGTACTGGTTTAACATTTTTATATTTAGTTTCTAGTATTAATTTATCTTTTATTAGTTCTGAAATTGTTAGAGCAATTGTAGTAATTTTATTATTAGGAATTTTAATGACTTTAGTAGAATATATTACTGGTTTAGTTTTTATAAAAAAAATGAAAGTTAAATTATGGGATTATTCTTCTAGACCTGGTAATATTCAAGGTATTATTTGTCCATTATTTTCTTTCTTTTGGTTAGTTATTGCTGCTATTTATTATTTATTTATTCATAAATATATAATTTATATAACTGATTTTATTAATAATTATCCAATA
>CAJKZK010000130.1 GCA_905204225.1 uncultured Bacillota bacterium | reverse complement strand
TAATTTCAACTGATGATTACAAAAAATGCATTTTAATTTATGATTCATTTGATAATTATTTTTCTAAAAATGATGTTGATGATTTATCTAAATATGAACCAATCGTTAATTTTATGACATTTTAACTTGTATTAAAACCATTATTAATTTACAATTTATACGAGGTGATTAATATATGGGCTGGTACGATTTATTATATTTGTTACTAGGTTTAGTTATAGGTGCAGTTGCAACATTTTTTGTAACAAGATATTTTTTTCAAAAACAATTAAAAGAAAATCCTCCAATTACTGAAAAACAAATTAGACAAATGTTTATTTCAATGGGGCAAAAACCATCGGAGGCTAGAATTCAACAAGTTTTAAGATCAATGGGTCTTAATAATGATGGAACTCCAATAAAAAAATAAGGTATCATATATTGATATCTTTTTTTTGTATCGATAATTATTAGAATGATTCTAAAAAATTTAAAAGTTAGCGCTTACAAACTATTGTATTAATTAAAGACTAATTTTTTGTTGACATGGCTTATTTTACTAGATAAAATTAAAGCACTAGGAGGTATGCTATGGGTCTAGTCCATTCATTTGAAACTTTTACAACTGTTGATGGTCCAGGCATACGTTTTATATTATTTTTATCTAATTGTCCATTAAGATGCAAATATTGTCATAATCCTGATACTTGGGCATGTAAAGGAAAAGAATATTCAGTGGATGATATAGTTAATGAAATATTAAAATATAAAAATTATTATAAAAATGGTGGGGTAACAATTTCTGGCGGGGAACCACTTTTACAAATTGATTTTGTTATCGAAATATTTAAAAAATTAAAAAAATATAACATGCATACGGCAATAGATACCTCTGGAATTACATTTAATGAAAATCAAATTGAAAAATTTGATGAATTAAATAAGTATACTGATTTATATTTGTTAGACATTAAAGAAATTGATGAAAAAAAACATATTAAATTAACAGGAAAAAGTAATAAAAATATTCTTGAATTTGCTCAATATTTATCTAAAAATAATAAAAAAGTATGGATTAGACATGTTATTGTTCCTACTATTAATTTAGATAAAGATGATTTAATTAAAACAAGAGAATTTATTGACACTTTAAATAATGTTGAAAGAGTAGATGTTTTGCCTTATCATACTTTAGGTGTTCATAAATATAAAGAATTAGGATTGAAATATCCTTTAGAAGGAGTAAGAACTCCTACTAGTGAAGAAATTAAATTTGCTAAAGAAATTTTAGGTGATAAATGATGAATTTTAAAGGTTTATGTGTTGTAGAAATAAGTGGTGAATCTTGTGCTAATTGTTTTTCAATGATGAATGTATTAAATAATGTTTTAAAAGATAAAGATGTTAATTTAATTCATGTAGAGATTGATGAAAGTCAACAAGAATTTATTAAGCAATATAATATTGATCGAGTACCAACAATTATGGTTATGCTTGATAATATTGAAATTGCTAGATGTAGAGGATATCAACCAGAAGAAATTATTTCATTTTGGTTAGAAGATAAAATAGCTGAAGCTAAAGAAAGGAGAAATTAAATGTTATTTGAAGAATGGAACGGATTTGAATTAGGTAAATGGTCAAATGATGAAATCGATGTAAGAGATTTTATTCAAAAAAATTATCATCCATATGAAGGAGATGGTAGTTTCTTAGAAGATGCTACTGACGCTACTAAAAAATTATGGAATGAAATTTTAGATTTACAAAAAGAAGAACACGCAAGAGGCGGAGTTTATGATGCTGATACTAAAATTGTATCTACATTAACAAGTCATAAACCAGGATATATTGATAAAGATTTAGAACAAATCGTTGGTTTACAAACTGATGCTCCATTAAAAAGAGGTTTACAACCTTTTGGTGGAATCAAGATGGCTGAACAAGCTTTAAATCTTTATGGTTACGAATTAGATCCTGAAATTAAAGAAATTTTTACAAAATATAGAAAAACTCATAATGATGGTGTTTATGATGCATATACTCCAGAAATGAGAAGAGCTAGAAAAGCTCATATTTTAACTGGCTTACCTGATACTTATGGTCGTGGAAGAATTGTTGGTGATTATCGTAGAATTGCTTTATATGGTATTGATTATTTAATCAAACATAAAGAATTTGATAAATCATTAATTGATGGAGAAATGACTCCTGATAGAGTTAGAGATAGAGAAGAAATTTCTGAACAAATTAAAGCTTTAAAGAAATTAAAAGAAATGGCTTTAAGTTATGGTTATGATATTTCTAAACCTGCTAAAAATGCAAAAGAAGCTATTCAATGGGTTTATTTTGGTTATTTAGGCGCAGTAAAAGATCAAAATGGTGCTGCTATGAGTTTTGGTAGAACATCAACATTCTTAGATATTTATATTGAAAGAGATTTACAAAATGGTGTTATTACTGAAAAAGAAGCACAAGAATTAATTGATCATTTAGTCATGAAATTAAGAATTGTTAAATTTATGAGAATTAAAGAATATAATGAATTATTCTCAGGTGATCCTACATGGGTAACTGAATCTATTGGTGGTATGGGAGTTGATGGAAGAACTTTAGTTACAAAAAGTTCATTTAGAATTCTTCATACATTAGTTAATTTAGGACCTGCTCCAGAACCAAACTTAACAGTGTTATGGAGTAAAAATTTACCAATGAATTTCAAAAGATTCTGTGCTGAAATTTCTATTAAAACATCTTCAGTTCAATATGAATCAGATGATTTAATGAGACCAGAAATGGGTGATGATTATTGTATTGCATGTTGTGTTTCTTCAATGAGAGTAGGCAAAGATATGCAATTCTTTGGTGCAAGAGCAAACTTAGCTAAATGTTTATTATATGCTTTAAATGGTGGTGCTGATGAATTAATGGTTGATAAAGATAATAAACCTTTCCAAGTATCTCCTAAATTTGCAAAAATCACTTCTGACGATGCTCTTGATTATAATGATGTCATGGATAAATATGATCAAATGATGGATTGGTTAGCAGGTTTATATGTTAATACATTAAACTTAATTCATTATATGCATGATAAATATTCTTATGAAGCTGAAGAAATGGCTTTACATGATACAGAAGTAAGAAGATTCTTTGCTACTGGTGTAGCAGGATTATCATGTGCAGTTGATTCATTATCTGCAATTAAATATGCTAAAGTTTATCCATTACGTAATGAAAATGGTATTATTACTGATTTTAGAATTGAAGGCGATTTCCCTAAATATGGTAATAATGATGATAAAGTTGATCAAATCGCTGTTTGGCTTGTTAAAACATTTATGAGTAAGATTAAAAAGCATTACACATATCGTAATTCTATTCCTACAATGTCTATTTTAACAATTACATCAAATGTTGTTTATGGTAAAAAAACTGGAAATACACCTGATGGAAGAAGAGAAGGTACCCCATTAGCACCTGGAGCAAATCCAATGCATGGAAGAGATAGTCATGGTGCTTTAGCATCACTTGAATCTGTTGCTAAACTTCCTTATGAATATTCTCGTGATGGAATTTCAAATACATTCTCAATCAATCCAGATTCATTAGGTAAAAATTAAGGAGGATTAATTTATGTCACAAAAAGTTGATAATTTAGTGAATATGTTAGATGGCTATATGAGCAATGGTGGCTATCATTTAAATGTTAATGTTTTCAATCGTGAAACATTATTAGATGCTCAAAAACACCCAGAAAAATACCCTCAATTAACAATTAGAGTATCTGGTTATGCTGTTAATTTTATTAAATTAACAAAAGAACAACAAGATGAAGTTATCATGAGAACAATTCATGAAAGCTTATAATTAATAATTAAAATAAATATTAAACTGCTTATATGAAATTAAACATATTAAGCAGTTTTTTTATATGCAAAATTTATAAATTAT
>CAJKZK010000129.1 GCA_905204225.1 uncultured Bacillota bacterium | reverse complement strand
TATTGGATATAAAATTTCTAAAGATGTTTTAATTGATTATTGTTACTATTGTGAAGAAGCTTTTTTAATTTTTAATCTAAAAAATTATTTTGGTTCATTTACTGATAAAAATAGTAATAATAAATTTTATTTTAGAGATAATGGTATTGTGAATTTATTTTTAGAAGATAAAAGAAGTTCATTATTAGAAAATATTGTAGCAATTTATTTATACAATAACTATAAAGAGCATTTATATTATTTAAAAGGTAATAAGGTTGATATAGATTTTTATTTAGCTAATAAAGAGGTTGCACTTCAAGTTGCTTATTCATTAGATCAAAATTGTTATGATAGAGAAATTAATTCATTAATAGAATTTAAAAAAAATAATGAAAAGGCAAAACTAATAATTGTTACTTATGATGAAGAAAAAGTTATAAATCAAAATGATGTTATAATTAATGTAATTTCTTTAAAAAATTTTCTTTTATCAAAAATTTGATAAATTAAAGAAAATTTAATATTTAATATCGTTTATAATAAAAAAATGATAATATTTATTTGAAAAGAAAAGAGGTATTATTTTTTATGTCTTTAAAAGCGGGAATTGTTGGCTTACCAAATGTTGGTAAATCAACATTGTTTAATGCAATAACAAATTCACATGTTGAGGCTGCTAATTATCCATTTGCTACTATTAATCCTAATTCAGGTATTGCTGAATTGAATGATGTTCGTTTTGATAAATTAGTGGATATTTTTCATCCTAAAAAAGAAGTAAGAGCAGTTTTTGAATTTATTGATATTGCTGGTTTAGTAAAAGGTGCATCTAAAGGTGAAGGTTTAGGTAATCAATTCTTAGCTAATATTCGTTTATGTGATGCTATTTGTCATGTTGTTAGATGTTTTGATTCTTCAGAAATTATTCATGTTGATGGTAATGTTGATCCTCAAAGAGATATTGATATTATTAATCTTGAATTAGTTTTTGCTGATTTAGATACTGTTACTAAAGCAATTGGTAAAGTAGAAGTTAAAGCAAGAACTACTAAAGAAAAAACAGCTGTTGAAGAATTACAAGTTCTTACATTAATTAAGAATGCTTTAGATGAAGGAAAATCCGCTAGAAGTGTTGATTTGACTGATGAACAAAAACAAATTATTAAGTCATTTAATTTATTAACAATGAAACCAGTGATTTATGTCGCCAATGTTTCTGAAGAAGATTATGCTCATCCTGAAAATTGTAAATATTATCAAGTTGTTAAAAAAATTGCTGAAGATGAACATGTTGAATGTATTGCTATATCAGCAGAAATTGAAGCTGAATTAGCTAATTTAGAAACTGAAGAAAAAAAAGAATATTTAGCTGATTTAGGAGTTAATGAAACTGGATTAGATAGACTTGTTAGATCAACATATTCTTTGTTAAATTTAGGAACATTCTTTACAGTTGGTGAGGATGAAGTAAGAGCTTGGACATTTAAAAAAGGTATGAAAGCACCCCAATGCGCTGGTATTATTCATACAGATTTTGAAAAAGGCTTTATTAGAGCAGAAACTTATGCTTGTGAAGATATTTTTGAATATAAATCAGAAAAAGCTTTAAAAGAAGCTGGTAAGATTCGTTTAGAAGGTAAAGACTATCTTGTTAAAGATGGTGATTGTTTGTTAATTAGATTTAATGTTTCTGGTAAATAAAAATGTTTAGAATCGGTCAAAGTAGAGATATTCATCGTTTAGAAAATAATAATCGACCTTTAATTATCAGTGGAGTGAAATTTGATTTTGAAAAAGGCCCAGTTTCTCATAGTGATGGTGATGTAGTTTATCATGCTTTAGCAGAAGCTATGTTAGGTTCACTTGCTTTAGGTGATTTAGGTACTTTTTTTCCTGATAATGATGATAAATATTTAGATATGGATTCTAAAGAGATTTTATTAAAATGTTATTCTTTTATTCTTGAAGAAGGATATAAAATATCTAATATTGATATAAATATTATTTGTGAAAGACCTAAACTAAAAGATAAGATTTTATTAATGAGACAGAATATTGCTTATAATTTAAATCTTGAATTAAATCAAGTTTCTATTAAAGCTCAAACTAATGAAAAATGTGGTGAAATAGGTTTAATTAAAGCTATTGAGGCTACTGCATGTATTTTGATTTATAAAGATTAATATTTTTGAGTTAGATATGTAAAAGAATAAATGTTATTTATTCCATTATGAATTTTAAATGGTTTTAAATTATTTGGATAAGTATAAAAATTATCTTCTTTATCTAATGTTAAAGAAAAAACAATATCTTTAAATATTTTTTTTGAGACTCTCCCATCATGGAGAGTTTTATTATTGTCATCGCCTACATACACTAGTAAAGTATAATCTTTATTAAATCCTACTACCCATGATGAAGAAGGTGTAGAACCTGTTTTACATGCGAATGTTTTATTTAATTGATATGGTAACATAGTAGGAGAAGAATATGTTTTTAATCCTTGATCAAATGGTGATTTTAATAAATGATTAATAATTAAAGTAGTATCATAATTTAAAACATTTTTTGATAATTTTTTATCTTCATATAAGATTGTATCATTAAATAAAGAAATTTTTTTTATAAAATGAGGTTTATAATATTTACCTGTGCTTGCTAATGTGTTATATGCACTTATTAATTGTAATGGAGTTAATTCACAACCCCCTAAAGAAATTGCTAATGTTTCGTTTTGAATATTAGAACCCAATCTATTCAATAACTTTTTTATGTTAGATGATCCTACTAATAAAGTGGCTTTTACTGCATAAATATTATCTGACATAGCTAAAGCTTCAACCATATTGATTTTTCTATATGCATAAATATTATTTGCGTTATTAGGTGAATAAGTTAAACCATTTTCTAAAGTGAAATTAGTCGGTTCAGAAGTAAATTTACTTAAAGGTGTTAATCCTTTTTCTAGAGCTAAATAATATATAAAAGGTTTAATGGTTGAACCAATTTGACGATAACTTTCTAACGCTCTATTGTATTGTGATTTGTAATAATTTTTACCTCCTACTAAGGCTAAAACTTCGTTAGAATATGGTTTCATAACTATAACTGATACTTGGTCAATTAATTCATATTTATTTAATACATTATTAATTAATGATTCTATTTCTTTGTTAAAATATGTTTCTATTTTTAAACCATTAAGTGAAGAATTAATATTTAAATTTTTTAATTCTTTAAAGATGGCTTGATGATAATATTTTTCTACATTATTTTCTTTTTTTAATGAGCCATAAATAATAGATTTATTAAATATGATATCATAATATTCATTAATGTTTATAATATTATTTTTATATAAATTATACGCAATAGTTTTTTGTTTTTTATTAGAAGCATTTAAATCAATTAATGGAGAATATAAATTAGGAGCATTAATAATACCTACTAATAAACATGATTCTTGATAATTTAATAATGATGGTTCTTTATGAAAATAAAATTCACTAGCGGATTTTAATCCATAAATATTATGGGCAAAATAAACAGTATTTATATATAATTCAAGAATATAATCTTTAGTATATGTACTTTCTAATTTTTTAGTTATTTGAGCTTCTTTAATTTTCCTTAAGATAGTTTTTTCATTATTTAAGAATAAATTTTTTGCAAGTTGTTGAGTAATTGTAGAAGCACCTTGATTTAAAGAATTAGATTTTATATTTTCAAATAAACTTTTAATAATTCTTAAATAATCAAAACCATGATGATTATAAAAATTTTTATCTTCTGTATTAATTAATGTCTTAATAAAACAACTAGAAACATCTTTTAATTCAACATATTCACCTTGATAATCGTTATTATAAGAATAAAATAACTCATTATTATTATCATATAATTCAATATAATTAGGCCTATTAATATCTATTTTATTTACGTATCTGTCAGACTCATTTTTCTCAGAAAAGCCTTCGCTTTCTTTTTCAGACAGATACGT
>CAJKZK010000128.1 GCA_905204225.1 uncultured Bacillota bacterium | reverse complement strand
TACAGCACCATTTAAGAAAGTTACCGAGAAAATAATGACTGAGTTTTCGGATTTAAATCTATGTCCAATTAACAACCGTCAGGGAATTGTAATTGATGGTGAAAGTTCAAAGGTTATTTGCAAAGACTAATTTGAAAATTCCGATTTTTAGAGATGAAAAAGATTGAAATTGTCCGACACACTTTCGAAAATCACCCGAAAAACGAGATTTTGTAGTGCACACGCATCTTTATATAAAAAGCTTGATAAATTAGATATGGAAGGTAGTCGTGAATGAAAATAGATATTTCAAAAAAGAATATGATGCTTTTTTTGAATAAAGTTCCATATCAAACATCAGTTATTGATAATATTAAAGTAAGATATCAGTATGGTGGTAAGGATGATGCAACAGTTATTCTATTTTTTAATGGATTAGAAATGCAAAAAATGTGGATGCCTTATGCTGAAAAACTTGAAAAAAGTTAGATTTAACTAACAAAAAATCAAATAAATGTTTTATAATGAAGTTAAAGAGGTGCATTATGAAATATTTATTTATGCCACTTGGCATGTGGACTTTATTTAATAAATCATTTAAAAAACAATTAATGATAGTTTTCAATTATGATAAAAAAGAAGCTAAATTAACAACAAAAAAAGCAAAAATAAAATATAAAGAAATAATAAAAGAAATACCAGAATTTGAAAAAGAAGATATTTTTAAAATGAATATTGTTAATTGTGCTTTATTAATTAGTTTTGTTTTATCTATGAAAAATAGACCAACTGTTGAACAATTAACTATTTATTATAAAGATGCCATGATGACTAATATGATGAAATGGTTTTGTAAACAAAGTGCAAAAACTAAATATACAGAAAAAGATATTAAAAGAATGACATTAACTAGTAAATTAAAAGCTGCAGATAGAAATGAATATTCATGGAATATGGATTATTATCCATATAGTGATGGAAGTGGTTATGAAGCAAGATTTACTAGATGTGGAATATGTATGTTAATGAAAAAATATGGTTTATATGATCTTACTCCAAGTTTATGTAATCTTGATTATATAATGGCTGAAGCAGGTGGAGTAACTAATTTTGTTAGAGAATATACTCTTGCAAGTGGAGGCCCATATTGTGATTGTGGATACAAGAAAAAATAATTATTTAAAAGAAACAAAATTATTAAATTATTCTAATCCATTAATACAAAAATTAATTCATGAAAAAAATTGGTTATCTTTAAATGAAAAACAAAAAGCTATAAGTATATATAATTATGTAAAAGATGATATTTTATTTGGTTATAACAAAGATGATAAAATAAAAGCATCTAAAGTAATTAAAGATGGTTATGGACAATGTAATACCAAAGGTATTTTGTTAATGGCGTTATATAGAAGTGTAGGTATTCCTTGTCGAATACATGGTTTTTTAATTGATAAAAAATTGCAAAAAGGGGCAATGACAGGAATTGTATATAAGTCATCTCCTAATAAAATATTTCATAGTTATGTTGAAGCATTTATTAATAATAAATGGTATGAATTAGAAGGATTTATTTTAGACAATAAATATTTATCTTCTTTACAAAAAATATTTAATAAAAGTGATAATTATTTTATTGGTTATGGAGTAGCTAGTAATAATTTTTTTAATCCACCAGTTTATTTTGATTGTTGCAATACTTATATTCAAAAAGAAGGTATTGTTTATGATTTTGGTTTATATGATGATCCAGATACTTTATTAAATGAACATAGTCAAAATATGAATATTATAAAAAAATTAATATTTAGATTCGTTGGTAGACATTTAATGAATAGAAATGTTAAAAGGATAAGAAATAATTAATTATTAATTTTTTCTAAATAACGATAAAAATTTTCTATTTTTATAGATCAAATTTGGCATTTATATTTATTTGTAATTTGATAAAAATTAGATGATAATTCAATTTTGGTTGACCAAATTTAACTCCTCTTTTTTGAGGGTTTTTAATACCTTCCATTTGTCTTTGCTTTAATGTTTCTCTTTCATTTTGAGCAACAAAAGATAATAATTGTAAAACTAATGTTATATTTTATAGCTAAATCAATAACTAATGAAATAATGATAACATTATATATCACATCTATTTCATTTCCATTTCAGTATGTTGTAAATGGAAAATTAGAAATTTATTATGAAGGAGATTAATATAAAAGATTTAAAAAAATATCATTACACTCAAGGGGATATGGCTAAAAAATTAGGTATATCTAGAATTATGGTTGTTCAATATGAAAAAGATGATTTTATAAAAATACCAAAAAAGAAATTATTTTATGTAATACATTTAATATCAAACTAATTATTTTATATTGGTATTTGTTTTCTTTTTTCTATATTCATTTGGACTTATATGGTAATATTGTTTAAATTTTCGACAAAAATAACCGGAACTTGCAAATCCTGTTTCTTCTGCAATAGAAAAAACTGATTTTTGAGTGGTATAAAGTTGTTCTGCTGCTTGTGATAGTCTATATTGAATTAAATATGCCACTGGTGAACAGTTAATACTAGATTGAAAAATGTGTAAAGCTCCACTTTTACTGATAGATGCTGCTGACGCGATTGTTTCCAATGTAATATTTTTCATGTAGTTATCGTGAATATACTGCATCATATCTTGTAACCTTGCCTGCTTATGATTTAATCTATGAATATTATTAGAATTAGTAGACCAATCTATATTTTGCTCTAATATGTTCCAAAGTTGTAATAAAAGTTGTATGGTGTATAGTTCATTATTTTGTTCATTTTCTTGAGTTGTAAAAATTTTTGATAAAAGTTGTAACATTTGTTTTCCACATGTAGAGCATGGATTTAAAACTTGATATGAAATAGATGAATTTATTATTGGTAGAATATATTTTTCATAAATGAGACTATTTTCTGCTGCTAATAGAGTTGGAGAAAAGACAATATTAGGTGCAAGTGTACTGTTTTGTGCTTCAAAACGATGTAGAACACCACTATTGATAAATATTCCATATCCTTTTTGCAGCTCTATTTTATTTTCACCTATAAAACAAAGTGCAGTACCTTCAGCAATATAAAGAAATTCAAATTCATGATGCCAGTGCCAGTCAATTCGATGAAAGTCAAATTCCCAAATATTATCTAGATAGTATGCAAATGGGTAACGATTATTTCCATGTTGGATGGTTTCTCGTAATGTTTCATCTGTAATTATCTTAAAAGTCTTCATTGCATTTTTCCTTATAAATATTAAAATTTGTTATATTGTACCATTAATATACGATTTTGTGCAATGAGCTTATACAAAAATTGCGATATAATTATATTTATGTTAAAGGAGGCTAGAATGAAGAATAAATATAATAATACAATTACAGCATGTTTTATAGGTTATATTGTACAAGCTATCGTTAATAATTTTACACCACTGCTTTTTTTGTTTTTTCAGAAATCTTATCATATTCAAATTTCACAAATTACTTTATTAGTTACTTTTAATTTTGGAATACAATTAATAGTTGATCTACTTTCTGTTAAATTTGTTGATAAAATTGGATATCGAGTATCTATGATTATGGCTAACGTTCTAGCAGCAGCAGGATTACTTTTGCTTACAGTTTTACCAGAAATTTTACCAATTCCTTTTATTGGTATTTTGATTGCTGTAATGATTTATGCAGTTGGTGGTGGACTTTTGGAAGTTTTGGTAAGTCCAATTGTTGAAGCTTGTCCTTCTGATAATAAAGAGAAAACAATGAGTTTACTTCATTCATTTTATTGCTGGGGACATGCTGGAGTTGTACTTATATCAACATTGTTCTTTTATATAGTTGGTATAGATAATTGGAAGATATTAGCAGTTATTTGGGCAATAATTCCCATTATAAATGCTTTTATTTTTTCAAAAGTTCCAATTGCACCATTATTTAAAGATGGAGAATCGGGACTAAAATTAATAGAATTGTTTAAGATAAAAACATTCTGGATATTGTTGATTATGATGATATGTGCAGGAGCAAGTGAGCAAGCAGTAAGTCAATGG
>CAJKZK010000127.1 GCA_905204225.1 uncultured Bacillota bacterium | reverse complement strand
TAACTTTGATTACTTTACATTTAATGTTACTTCTTTAAACTAAAATAATATTTATATAAAAGGCTATTATAAAAGTAATACATCTAAAATTAGATAATTACCAAAAATAGTCTTTTTTTATTCATTTGTTTTATAACTGAAAGTGTCAAGATAAAATCAACCAGTTTGGTCAGGAAAAAATGTACCAGATGTATAATCATCTATGGAGAAAAAATGATTATAAAGCATTTAGATGAAGAACTAGGATGGTTAATTTTGAAACACAAAGAAATAAATAAAAGTGAATTGGCGTTAAAATACAATATTGATAGACATACAATTTCAAGACATATAGAAAAAATTGAGAAACTACCAAAAAGGAAGTTAAGAACATGTGTGCTGCTAAAATATTACGATACAATAAAAAGCAAATAAGAAATCTAGGCGTTACTAAGCAATGCGTTTCTAACTAGGAAAATGATAATATTCTACCTTCTATTGAAATGTTAGTTAAGATTGCTAAATTTTTTAATATCAGTGCTGATTATTTATTAGATTTGAATTCTTCAAAAGTTATTGATGTTTCAGATTTGGATGAAAATGAAATTGCTCACATCAAATTTATAGTTCAAGATTTAAAGCGAATTAAAAATTAATCTTCTAAAGTTTGTATTACTTTATTTATGGTATCTCTAAGGTTAATAAGTATTATTTCGTTCATTTTAAATAAATCATCTACTTCTACTGATTCTAAATGTTTATAAAATTCAGTTGTTGATTGAAACATATCAATTACAACTGAAACATTATTGATTGCTTTTCTTGTTTTATCTTTCATTTTTTCCTTCTTTCTATAATATTTTTTACATATTAAAAAAAGCTCATTCACAGAGCTTTACATTTTGGAAACCTTGATAAATCAGTATCATTTACCCGATTTCCCGATTTTTTTACTTTAAATATATGTTTTTTTCGCTTTTCTAAAGTCTATTTTTTGTTGTAAACCTTACTTTTTTAGCCTTTGGACGCGGATATCAATATAAATGGTGCGGGATACAGGACTTGAACCTGCACGGTCGCCCACCAGATTCTAAGTCTGGCGTGTCTACCAGTTTCACCAATCCCGCATTGATTCACTAGATTTATTATAAATTAATATTTTAAAAAATCAACTTAAATCAATTAATTAATGTCTTTCATTTGAATCAAATGTTTCACAAAATCTTCCATGAAAGCTTGGAGTAATATTTTCCATTTCTAGATGAGTAACACTACCATATTGTAAACATCTAAATTGAGCAATCCCTTTTTCTCTTTCTTCTGTTACAAAAATTGTTACTCCTGTTGGTTGACATATAAAATGTTGAGCCAAAACTGTATAAGGAACATTCATTAATCTTGACATTAAAACACTCATCATACCAAAATGACAAAATAATACTATAGTATCTTTATTTGAATTAATTACTTTATATGCCTTACCTTTTCTTTTATAACCATGAAATTCTAATAATTTATCAAATCCTTTTATAACTTCTTTATAATATTTTTTTACATTTCCACTTTTCATGACTTCAGTATCTAAATATTTATTGTTATCATATAAATCATCATTTTTAGTAAAAAAACTTGGTAAAAAATCCCAATTTATTTGTTTTTCATTTTTATAAGGAACATCTACATAATGAGAAAATTCTGCTAACCATGGTAAAATAATAGCTTCTTTATTTAATGGTTTTAGTACTTCTTCACTTGTTAATTTAGCTCTTGGTAATGGTGAAGTATAACAAGCATCAAATTTAACATCTTTTAAATATTTTGCTAAAGCTTTTGCTTCTATAAATCCATGACTAGTCAAAGTATTATTTGGATTATCAGGTTCACCATGTCTAATTATTATTAATTTCATTAAAAAAAGTTCCTTTCTTAATATCTTAATCATACTAAAGTAAGGGACTTTTATCAACTATATATTTTTTTACTATTTTATATAATAAATGTAATTTTCTTTACGAGGATGTTCTTGTGGTATGTTTCCATCAATATAGCCTAATGCTACATGACCAATACCAACATATTCACCTTCTATATTTAAAGATTTTAATAATTCTTTACCAAAAGGAGTTTCTATTTCTTCTTTTGCTCTATGTATCCAACATGAACCTATTCCAAGTGACCATGCTGCATTCATTAAATTTGACATTACACAGCTTCCATCATATTCAGCAAGTGGTGATTTTTTACAAATAACAAGTAAGATTACTGGTGCATTATAAAATGGATCGATATTAGCATGCATAATTTCAGCATTTAATTTACTTATTTTATCTCGCATTTCTTTATTAGTTATAGCAATAATTATTGGATCTTGCATATTTTTTGCAGTTGGAGCGTATTCACCCGCTAATAATATTTGATTCAAGATATCTTCAGGTATCATATCGCTTTTAAAATTTCTTATGCTTCTTCTAGTAATAAGAGTTTTAAGAGTCTCATTCATAATAATTATTCTCCTTTTTTTCAAGAAAATTTTAGCACAAGAATGAATTTTGTCAATATTAGTTATATATATCTAATTAATAATTAAACACAAAAAAATGGCGACCCAGATAGGATTTGAACCTACGGCAGCCCGCTTAGGAGGCGGATCCTCTATCCACTGAGGTACTGGGTCAACCCAATTTATAGTAATACGAAATTAATTATTTATCATTATTTTTAGCAAATATTTTTACTATTTCAATTATTTTTTCTCTGTCTTCATCATTAGCATTTCTAAAAGCTTCTAATAATACTACTTCTTGCGCTTTTAAATTATCAAAATCTATATTCGAATAAAACTCTGCTAAAGTAATATTAAATACATCACATACTTCTTCAATTGTTTTTCTACTTGGTTGATAATTTTGTTCATTAAACCATGCATATACAGTAGTGTCAGATACGCCGATTTCAGTAGCAAGTTTTGATAATGTCCATCCCCTTTTTATTCTAAGTTCGTCGATTCTTTGTTTTACGTCCATAATCTTTCCTATCATAAGATAACAAAGGTCATTTATTAAGTTATCTTTTAAATAGTATAAAACAATAAAATTTTTAATTTACGAGCCTAGTAAAGATGTATTTCCACATTATCTTATGAATATTATTTATTAAGTTTATTTTCAAACAATTTTACAATATCAATTACTCTTTGCTTATCTTCTTCATTTACATTTCTAAAAGCTTCAAGCAATACTACCTCTTTTGAAGTTAAATTATCAAAATCAATATCTGAATAAAATTCTGCTAAAGTAATATTAAAAACATTACAAATATCTTCTATTGTCTTTCTACTTGGTTGGTATTTTTTTTCATTATACCAAGAATAAACAGTATTATCAGAAACACCGATTTCTAAAGCAAGTCTTGATAAAGACCATCCTTTTTTAATTCTTAATTCATCAATTCTTTGTTTTATATCCATACTTTTTCCATTCATAAGATAATAAAGATAAAATTGTATGTTATCTTTAGTTTTAGTATAAAGCATATTTAAAAATTTATTACTTAACTAGTATTTGTTTTTATCTCTATTAACTTGTGTTTTTATAAAAAAAATATGTTTTATTTCTATTAATGAAAAAGAAGAAGTTTATGGAAAATATAAATATTAAATCATTATCAAAAAGATAAATTATCTATTTTAAAGAAAAAAACTTATAATTATTATTGTAATCAAAAATTATTGCTTACTGAAGAAGACAAATATGTGTTTGGTTATTTAGAAGATAAAACAATAGAACATTTCATTAACTTACATAATATGGTTAACGATGATGAAAATATAGTTTACGATAAAAAAATGTTTTATCTAATATTAATATGCTTTTAGATATTATAAAAAAGCTTGATTTACCTAATATAGAAATAGATAAAAATCAAGCCAATGAATACTTTGAATATTTAAAGAAAATTTTATTCTCCAAGTAATGATAATTTAATTTTGTTTGCTTTTTCTTTGTTATAAAGAAATTCTATAATATTTAAAGCAAAATCAATAGAATAATACATTGATTTAGCAGTAACAAATTTATCATCTTTTACTACTCCTAAATCTCGACGATATATGCCATGTTGAGAATATTTTTCAAAGCCAGGGAAACAAGTAAATTCTCGATTATCAAAATATCCTTTTCTAGCAAGTAAATGAGG
>CAJKZK010000126.1 GCA_905204225.1 uncultured Bacillota bacterium | reverse complement strand
TACCAAAAGAAAAATCTTCTCCAATTACTACTTCTTTAATATTAAAATTATTTAATAAAAAAGATATGAATTGATTTGGCGATAAATTCATTATATTATTATCAAATTTTAAAACTAGAAGATAATCAATCCCTATCTTAGATAAAATTCTTTGTTTATCTTCTATAGTAGTTATGACGTTTTTGTTCTTTAAATTAATATTGTTTGAAAAATCAAATGTTAATACACAAGATTTATATTTAGATTCTTTGGCTTTATTAATTAATCTTAAATGGCCTAAATGTAAACCATCAAAGTAACCTAAACAAATACATACTTCTTCACTTACTAAATTTTTATCATTATAATTAAATATTATTGTTTGCATCAAATAAACCTCTTTTAGAATAATAATATCCGTCTTCTTTTTTTTCATAAATCGCTAATGCTTCTTTTTTTTCATTAACTAAAAGTAATATATTTTTACCTTGTAAAGATAATTTATTACCATTTCTAATCTTTTTTTCTATCTCATTATCAACTATTAATGTAGGTAAAGTTAACATTTCTACAATAGAAATTGAATCATTAATTGTTAATTCATTAACTTTTTTTGCCATATTTAAATCAAATTTATCAATATTTGTTCTTATTAATTTCACTAAATGTCCAACAGTAGATAATTTAATTGCAATATCTTTAGCTAAAGTTCTTATATATGTTCCTTTTGATACTTTACATTTAAAAGTTAAAAAAGGTTTATTATATTCAATCAATTCAATAGAAAATATTTCAATATTACGTGGTTTTCTTTCAATTTCTATGCCTTCTCTAGCTAAACTATATAATGGCACTCCATCATGTTTTAATGCAGAAAACATTGGTGGAATTTGTTGGCTTTTACCTAAAAAACTATTTAAAACATTTTTTAATTCTTCTAATGAATAATTTAAAACATCTTTTTTATCTATAATATTTCCAGTATTATCTAATGTATCTGTTTCTTCTCCTAATTTGATAGTAGCAAGATATGTTTTATTATAATTTTCTAAAAAAGGAATAATTTTAGTAGCTTGCCCTAAACAAACAATCATTAAACCTTCTGCAAAAGGATCTAGGGTGCCAGAATGGCCGACTTTTTTAGTATTAAATAATCTTTTTACTTTTGCACATATATCAAAAGATGTCCAATTTGCTTCTTTGTTAATTAAAAAAATACCGTTCATTTATTTATCTTTCACCTTTTATTTATTATAATAAATTTGTAACTTTAAATAAAGTTTTATTATTAAAAGGAGACTATTTTATGCCATTAAAAATATATAGAATTATTGAATTAATTTTAAATGTAATATTTTTAATAATAGGCGCTATGTCTTTTAATCATTTTGAAATAATAATAGCTTTGATAATTATTCTTTCATTACAGTTTGTTACTTTTTTACTTTCGTTTCTTGAAAGATTTATTTATAAAATTCAATTTAAAGTATCACATTATGTTAGTTTTTCTTTATTTATTTTTGATATAGTTTTAACAATTAGTAATATTTTATCTAAACAAAATTTAAAAAATAATGGTTATTTTATATATATTATTTTATTAATGCAAGGAATAATTAATTTAATTGTTTTCATCAAAAACAATGATAAAACAATTGATAAAAAGACATTACCAATGGGTGTATTAAACAATAAACAATACAAAAGAAATAATTGCATTGTTATAATACCTGCCATTATCGCATTACTTATTATATGCTTATTATCTTTAATTATTGACTTTACAGATGCTGTTTTATATACTACATTGATTTATATATTATTGATATCAATATTGACTATCATTTCAAATAAAACAGAAAATAATAAACTAATTATTTTTGAAAACGATTTAGATTATCAAAAAATGGAAGCACAATATAAAGATTTATTAAATAATAATCTACATGAAGAAACTAGAAATTATTTGTATTCAATTTTATATATTTACGAATCATTATTTGACAAAGAAAAAGGTCAAGAAATATATTCAAAATTAAATAAACCTACTAATAATATATATTTATTACAATATTTTAGAATTTATTTATATAATATAAAAGAAGATGAAAAATGGGAAAAAGAATTTAATTTAATAAAATATGAAAAAGCATTCAAAAATAAAATATATCAAAATTATTTAAATAATTTAAAACTCCAACATGATGCTTTATATAAAGGTAAAATATCTTATCCAATCGATAAAATATTTCCAATTAATAATAGTAAAACTAAATTAGATAAAGCATTAAATTTATATTTTATTGCTCAATATTATAAAAAAATTAATGATGAAAATAATTATAATAAATATAAAGAATTATTTTTAAAAGATTATAGTGTATTAACAACATTAAAAGAAAATATATAAAAATGATGCAAATTGCATCATTTTTTAGTTATTTTATTATTTATTTTGTGAAGAGAAATATTGTTGCCATCTCCAAGAATCTCTACAAGCATCAATAATTGTTTTAGTAGCTTTCCAATTTAATTCTCTACTAGCTTTAGAACAATCAGCGTAACATTCAGCAATATCTCCTAAACGTCTACCGACAATTTTATATTTAATTTTTATATTATTAGCCTCTTCGAAAGCATGAACTAATTCTAAAACTGATGTTCCTTTACCAGTACCTAAATTATATATCACTAATCCAGAATTCTCATGTAATTTTTTTATAGCAGCCACATGGCCAAGAGCTAAATCAACAACATGTATATAATCTCTTACTCCTGTTCCATCAATAGTAGGATAATCATTACCAAATATAGATAAACAATCTCTTTGGCCAACAGCAACTTGAGTAATATATGGCATTAAATTATTAGGTATACCATTAGGTGCTTCTCCAATTAATCCACTTTCATGGGCTCCAATAGGATTAAAATATCTTAATAAAGCAATATTCATTTCTGGATGAACTTTATATACATCTTGAAGAATACCTTCAATAATTAATTTAGTTGTTCCATAAGGATTAGTAGTACCACCAATAGGATCTGATTCAAGAATTGGAACTCTTTTTGGTGTTCCATATACTGTAGCAGATGAAGAAAAAATAATATTTTTAACTCCATATTTAATCATTGTATTTAATAAATTAATTGTATTCATAATATTATTTTCATAATACATTAATGGTTTAATACAAGATTCACCAACAGCTTTAGAACCAGCAAAATGAATAACATCTTCAATATCTTTATTTTCTAAAAATATTTTATCTAATTTTTCTTTATCTAATAAATCAACAATATAATATTTAATATCTTTTCCAGTAATCTTTTTAATTTGATCTACCATTTCAATTTTTGCATTTGACAAATTATCAACAACAATAGGATTATACCCTTTATTTAATAGTTCAATGACAGTATGTGAACCAATATAACCAAGTCCACCAGTAACTAATATAGACATCTTTAATCTCCTTTTTACTAAACTATTTTAACATTTTAAAAATTTAAAATAAATATTATTCATTATATTTATATGGAAAAGATTTAAATCCTATTTGTTTAATACCAAAATTATAACACTGAGAAGTTTTATATGGTGGAGCAGTAAATCTTATTTCTAAATATGTAACATCTTCTCCACTCATATAAAAATTAAATGGTTGAGAATTATTTTGAAGATTATAAAAATTTTTAGGACATTCAACATATTTAGTTTGAACTATTTTTCTATCATTATTAAATCCATATACAGTTATCCAAGGATGATCTTCATCAACTTTATCATTATTATTAA
Organism: uncultured Bacillota bacterium; assembly: GCA_905204225.1. Lineage (GTDB taxonomy): Bacteria > Bacillota_I > Bacilli_A > RFN20 > CAG-449 > CAG-449. The sequence goes on along the minus strand of CAJKZK010000126.1, from coordinate 521 downwards.
ATATTCCTGTAAAATATAATCTAATTTCCAATTTTAAATTAGAAACGAAAAAAGGGGTTTGTAATCCTAATCTAGCTCCAGTATTTGGGAAAGTAATTTTCCACCCTTTTTCATCGTTATCATAAAATTTAGGAGTTTTTACTATTTGATGGCCATGAATATAATTAAAGCCATTTGGGAAAGAAGTTTGAAAATTATATAATGTTTCTTTTTCATTCCATACTTCTTCTAATTTAGTGGTTGGTAATGGCAATAATTTACTTCCATCTGGATTATATATATTTTCATCTTTATTAGAAATAATACTACTTGTATTTGATGTACTTGTTGAATTATTAATAGAACTGCTATTTTTTATAATTGATGAGCTAGTATTATCTATACTTGATAGACTATTATTTATTAAATTTGAAGAATTATCACTTGAATAATTAGATAAATCATTACTTGTTTCTTTACTAAAAGAAGTATTTAAAGATGATATTGAATTATTAGCACATGCACATAAAATTAATATAGCA
>CAJKZK010000125.1 GCA_905204225.1 uncultured Bacillota bacterium | reverse complement strand
TAATATTTTTTTGAAGCATGTTTAAGATCATTTGAAATGAATTCAGAAACAATTTTTCCATCTTTAATAATTGCAATCCTATCACATGTAGAATCAATTTCTGAAAAAATATGACTTGATAAAAGAATAGTCTTACCTCTTTGTTTTTCTTTATGAATATAATTTATAAAATTTTCTTGCATAACTGGATCAAGACCACTAGTGGGTTCATCAAGAATTAATACTTCTGGATCATGCATGAATGCAACCACTATAGCTAATTTCCTTTTAACACCTAAACTCATTCTTTTAGTGCCACCTTGTAAAGTAATATTATCAAGTTTAAATAAATCTAACATTTCTTTTAATTTTTCTTCATTATGAATTTTTTGTAAATCTTGCATCATTCTAATAAATTCCCAACCGGTTAATCCACTTGGTAAACTAACTTCTCCAGGAATATATCCTACTTTAGATAATATTTCATCATAATGAGAAAATGTTTCTTTTCCTAATATATATGTTTGACCTTTATCAGGTTTAGAAAATCCCATTAAATGTCTAATAGTAGTCGATTTACCCGCGCCATTAGGTCCTAAAAAGCCAAATACTTCGCCTTTATTTACTTGTAAATTAACATCAAATACTCCACGACCTGAGCCATAATCTTTAGTCAATGATTTAACTTCTAATGCGTACATATTTTCCTCCTTTTAACACTGTTGATTTTTCAACACTGTCATATTATAATAACGATATAAAAATACATTAAAGAACATTTTTATTAACAATGTCTAAATATCAACAATGTTAATTATTCTGTTAAAAGGAGAGAAAATGAAAGCAAAAAATCTTAATAATTCATCAAAAAAAACTAGAAATTTAATTAAAAATACTTTTGCTGAAATGTTATCAGAAAAAAAAGAAATAAATAAAATAAGTGTAACTGAATTAGTTAAAAGAGCCGATATTAATCGAGGAACTTTTTATACTCATTACAATGATATATATGAAGTAGCAGAAGATTTTTCTAATGAATTAATAGATAAATTCTTTTCTAATGACATTCTTTTTGATATTAAAAATGTTGATCAATTCATTGAAACATTTTTCAAATATTTACAAACAAATGATAAAACATATAAATTATTATGCAAATCTGATGATTCTTTTTTCTTTTTAACTAAATATGTAAAAATTATTTCTAATAAATTTTTAGAAATATGTATTCATAGTCCTAAAATAAAAAAAAGAACTAATCTCCAATTAGAAATTAATATATTTCTAGAAGGATTAGTTTTTGAATATATAAAATATTGTCGAGAATTATCTCAATATACTTTAATAGATTTATATAATTATTCTAAAATATGGTTCAATAATTTTGTAGAACTAAGAAGTTAATTTAATGTTATTGGCGCACCCCATTTATAATTAGTACAATTAGTTTCAGCATTAAAATTCTTAGAAAATTTACCTGTATTTAAATATTCAGAAAAAGATTTATAATGATCATCAGTATAAGTAGTTACAATCGAATCATCATATCCAGTAGCGCCTTTATTTTTAGCAAATCCATAAAACCATACTACTAATCTACCTACACCCCTATTACTAGATTTATACTTTGCATCCAATGCAATATCACATTCATAATATTTTACTTCTCCAGTAGAATAATTTTCTTGATAAGGAACACTTTTTGCATATCCATCTTCTCTTGAATAAATAGAAACACATCTAGTTAAATCACCAAATATTTTATAAGCTGTATTATATTTTTTACTTAAAACATAATTACAAGGATAAGTTTTAAAAGCAATAAAATAATTACTTACATCAAGAGGACTAGTTAAACTAGCTTTACTAGCTAAAGATTTATTTCTACTAATATAATTATAAGAATAATAAACGTATTTTTTTGTTTCGATAATTTTATAATTATTGCCTTCTTTAATTACATTAATAGGAACATTAACAGAACTCACTCCATCAATTAAATCACCTTCAAACACGACAGGATTTAATCTAAATTCTCCATCTCCACTAGATAAATAATTATTAAAGTAATTTTCTTTAATATTAGAATAATTAATAGTTAATGATTTTATATCCAATATATTATCTAATGTACATATCTTAAAAAAATTACTATAGCTTATTTCAAAATTATAAACATTATATTCATCATTAGAAATTGGTAAATTAATTTCATTTTCCACTAAAGAATTAATTCCAAATTTAAAAACAGGATTATTTTTACATTTATTAGTTTTATAAACAATTTCAACTTTTCTTATTCCATATATAGGACTTACATTATAAAACATGCCCCCAAGAGCATCTTTATAAGGTGAAGATAAATAATTTAATGATATTAATCCCTCACTATAATTAGCCCTATAATATTCATATTTTATATTATCAATAGTTACATTACCCCAATTATCATAATATTCACCTACATCAACGCTAGTATTTAAAACTTTAGAATATAATTTAACATTATCTGAACTACTTGAGCTAATTATATTATTTGAACTATTAGAACTACTTGAACTAATTACATTACTAGAACTACTAGAATTAATTAAATCACTAGAACTAGATATTATTTCATTATTTGAAGTATTTATACTGCTAAAAGAACTATTATTAGAACTTGAAGAATTCTTAACAAAAGTTATTTTACAAGAACATAAAATAAAAAATAAGACAACAAAAATACTTCTTTTAAATTTCATAACTACTCCTAATGTATAATTATTTTATAATAATTATTTAAAAATTAAAAGAAGATAAATAATATAAATATTTATAAAGTATTATTTTTCACGAAATAGCAAAATAGCTTTACAAGAATTAGTAATAGAAAATGTTACAAGTTCATAACCTAATTTTAACATTTCATTAGCTTTTTCTTCTACCTTACTAACCATCTTATTAGCAAATGGATGATATTCAATTACAACAGTTTTGTACATATTTATTCCTCCATTTTAATTATAAATTACTAATAAATAAATTGTTGTAAAGATGTTGTAAATAACTTATTCATGAATTTATTATCACTTGATATTTAAAATTGATGAATCTATAATATGTTTAGAGTTAGTCGTGTATAACTCAAAGGAGATTATTATGAAATTAGTATTAATTCGTCATGGTGAAAGTGAATGGAATTTAGAAAATAAATTTACTGGTTGGACTGATGTAGATTTATCTGAAAATGGTAAAAAAGAAGCATGTAATGCTGGCAGAATGTTATTAAATGAAGGTTATGATTTTGATATTTGTTATACATCTTATTTAAAAAGAGCTATTCATACTTTAAATATTATTCTTGATAATATGGATAGAGTGTGGTTACCTGTTAATAAGTCTTATAAATTAAATGAAAGACATTATGGAGCGTTACAAGGTTTAAATAAAAAAGAAACTGCAGAAAAATTTGGTGAAGAACAAGTATTAATTTGGAGAAGATCATATGATGTTAGACCTCCTCTTCTTAACGAAGATGATACTAGAAATCCAGCAAATTTAGCCCAATATAGAGATATAAATAAAGATGAATTACCATTAGGAGAATCATTATTAGATACAGTTAATCGTGTTGTCCCATATTTTGAAAATGTTATAAAACAAGATATGTTAAATAATAAAAAAGTATTAATTGTTGCCCATGGTAATTCTTTAAGAGCCTTAGTAATGCATTTAGAAAATTTAACTCCAGAAAAAATAATGAAAGTTAATATTCCTACTGGTGTACCTCTAGTATATGAATTTGATGATCAATTTAAAGTAACTAAAAAATATTATTTAGGTGATCAAGAATTAATTGCTTCTAAAATTAATAAAGTTGCTAATCAAGGGAAGAAATAACATTAATATTAACTAAATAATGATTTTCTTGATAACCATCTATTTCATTATTTAAATAATGCATTGTTTGCTTATTATTATCTAAAGGGTAGAAAAATAAAATTCTACTCTTTTTATTTATTTTTTTAGTAAATATTTTATTTTCATTAAAACTAATAATATAATTATTCATTTTACTATCATTAAGCATAATTAAGCATGAATCATCTTCGTTTTCTTCATAATTATAATTAATTACATTATTAGTTAAATCAACATCATTATTCATTTCAAACCCATAATATCTAAATAAAACTCCAAAATGATTATTTATATTTATTTCATTATTTGTAAAAATCATTTTTACATTATAAGCAACATATTCTGCTTCATTAATAGTTATTTCATTATCATTAATATTATTACAATTTAAAAATAAATCAGTAATTTTACAATCAATACTAATTTTATTATTAGAAATTTTATCTACTTTATTGAATACATGTGTTT
>CAJKZK010000124.1 GCA_905204225.1 uncultured Bacillota bacterium | reverse complement strand
TTACTTTCGCCCTTTGCTAAAGCAATATAAAATTATATTTATTTACAATAACAACCTATTGATTGTTTATATTTATTACCATTAAAATCAAATAAAATATTATTCACTTTAATAGAATTGTTTTCTTTAAATAATCTTTCTTCTTGCATAATGCAGTATTTTTTTGCATTTACTAAACCAATTTTATTATCTATTTTATATTTAGGTAAAGGATCAACTTCTTCTAAATAAGATTCACTTTTATTATAAAAATCATCTAAATTTTCAATAACATAATTATCCACACTATAAATAAGATTTTTTTGTAAAATAACATTATTACAATTACCTAATTTGAATGAAGCATTTTGAGATTGATTATAAATTAAATTGTTATAAAAATTAACTTTTCTATCATCATTTATTTGTAAAATAATAGGACTAGTTTTATCAGAAGTAATTATAGTATTGTTATATATTTCTAATCCAGAAGAATAATAATTAGCAAATATAATTCCTTTATTCCCTATATCATCTATAGATAGATTATATCTAACTATCGTTTTATCTTCTCCAAGAATATCATTTTGATTTTTAAAATTACAATTAATAAATAAACCAAAAGAATTATCATGACTATAATTGTATTGCCAAATAGTATCTTTACTTTGCAAATCAGCATCAAGCAAGGATCCATCCATTATTCCTAAATTATTATTAGGATTTTTCATTGCTTTATTATTGTATCCCTCATTATATTGAATAATAGTTTTATCAACATAAGAAGTAACAATTTGATTTCCTGTATAGCATCTAATAGAAGTATCATGAATAACATTATGTTCAATAATTCCACCTAATAAATTTCTAGCAAATATAGCATTTTTGCCTATATTAGAAATATTATTATAAGTGATATTAACATTTGTATAAGCGTATTTAGAGAAATCTTTATTATATGGAGAATTTTTTTCTACATTATTATTAACCATATTCCAATAAGTAGAAATACCAACATTATCAACATTTTCTATTTTATTATTTGTAATCAACAAATTATCATATCGACTATTTCTATTTTCTACCCAAACTTGAATGCCACCTGTTTTTTTACTAGATAAAGCACTACCATTATTTTCTTGATCTAAATAACCCCTAATATCATGAATATATAAAGATTTTAAAGTAATATTTCTATATATCCCTTCTTTATTAGAATTAATTAAAACACCTCTTTTATCACCTATAAGATTATTAGAATCATATATTTCTAAATTTTCTACAATAACATTACTACAATTTTCTAAATACAAAACAGCTTTATTAATTCTATTATTACCATCAATAATTGGTTTATTACCTTCACCATAATTAGAAATTAAAATAGGTTCATTATCTAATCCAACAATATTAATTAAATCAAAGCCATCTATAAATTTACTATTATTTTTTAATAATATCTTAGTGCCACTTTCTATATTTAATGTTTTTAAAACGTTTAAATCATTATATGGATTATCATAACTTCCATTGCCATTATTAACATTACTATCAAAATAAATTACATTTTTATAATTAAATTCATTATATTTAAGACTAATATTAAATTGATTAGCTATTTTACTAGCTTCACCTATTTGATAAACTAAACATTCATTTTGTTCATTAAAATTAAGATAAGTACTAATATTATTACCTAAATCATAACCTGCTACATTATAAACACCTTGATGAAAATACTTACCATTACATAACTCAAAAGGTACATTATAAAACTTATTAGTGCCTAAAATAACATTATTCTTATTTTTACATAACTTAATTTGTTCATTTCTTATTTTATCTTTAAAAGAAACAATTTTACCATTTTCATAAACATTAATAGGAATAACAAAACAATTATCCACAATAGATAAATAATTATTAACAATATCATTAAACTTATTAATATAATTATCATTTTCATCTACATTAAATGATACAATAACATTCACATTACTAGTTACATAATTATTATTAGATAAATAAGATAAACAATTATTTAATTTATTAACACTTTCTTTATAATAACTACCTTTTACTTCCCAATCATTAATATTTGAATAAGTAACACTATTATCAATAACTACAACATCATTACTACTTTCATAAGAAGCACAAAAAGAGGACACTAGTCCTCTATTTTTATTATTTAATAATTCTAATCCATTTGAATCATATTCATAAGCATTATCACACTTAATAACATCTTCACTTTCACCTATTCCAGAAATAAGACCATCTCCTACAAATAAAAATACATCAACATATTTATAATCAATATCAACCTTATTACAAGAATAAACAAATAAACTACTAAACAACAAAACAATATTTAAAATATATTTATAAATACCATTCTTTCTTTTCATATAACTAATTATTTGTTACAGGAATAAAATAAATTTCATTAATAGTAAATGTACCTTTACCAACTTTTGATATTTTCAAAGAGAAAAAATCATATACATCTTTTACCTTTGCTAAACTAAGATGTAATCTAACTCTTAATACACCTTCGCCTTTATTTAAAGAATAAGTATCACTTAAATTATCTCCGTTAATATTATATTTAATATTCAATTTTGTATCTGTATTATTAGTAACTTTGAAGCCAAGATAATATTCTCCAATATAAGGGTTTCCTTCAGTATCAGCAGGAAGATATCTTATTTGAAATAATTGAGGTTTTTTAGAAGCTGTAGCTTGTTTAGTTGATGTTCCTGTAATAACACCTTCGCTCATTGTTAAAGTATTTTTAAAAGAAGTATCATCAAAGGATGTGTACCAACCAGGAGTTGTAATCTCAGCTGCTTTTTTTATTTCTAATTCAGAACTATCTTTAATCAAATTATTATCATTTAATTCAATAACTTCAACAGGAATAGATTTTATTACCCCATCGCAAGATATTTCTAATTCAGTTTTTCCAATACCTTTTTTAGCTATAGATGTTGTACCATCTTTTTGAGATAAAGTTGCTACTTTTTCATCTTTTATTTCATATTTAATATCATTTGCAAATGTAGCGTTACTTGGACTAATAGAAACATTCAATTTTTTTGTTCCAGAATCTTTGCTTCCTAAAACAATTTTTTCTTGATAAAAATTAGTTAAAGTAATACTTTCAACTGGAATGTAATCTTCTATATTATCAATAGTGCCACATTCTGAACATTCATTAAACACTTTATTAGTATTATGTTTTTTTACAAATGTATGTTCATGTCCTTCATTATTATCCAAATATTGAGTTCCAAATAATGATGCTTTAGTAGTAATAGGATCTAAATCATTAATTTTTACAGATAATTCAATGTTATTTTGTTTTAAAGAAGAATTTTCAGAATAATTAATTGTGTAACATGCCCAATAATATGAATCATTATCTTCTTCAGATAAGCCTTCACTAGTATAATAATAATTTTTATTATTAGCAGCTATACTTTTATAAACTGTATCTACATTTACTATATTAGCTTCTTTAGTAATTTCTAAGCTAATCACTTCACTTCTAATAAATGTAATTGTTTCAATATTGCCTTTTAATGCAATAGCAAATCTTAAAGAAGTAGATCCATCATTTAATGTCGCCCATTGAGTATATATTTTTGATGTTTCAACTTTTTCATTATCACCAAATTGTATTTTTTTAATATCAATACCTTTATTATTGAGTAAAGTTGGTGTTTCATTAAAGTCAGTTTTTTTATTAATGACAAAAGAATTAATCATTAATAAAGAAGAAAAACATAATAATACATTAAGTATTTTTTTCATATTAATCACCTAAAAATTATCATTTGGTCTAATATTATTCATATCATGACTACCAGATGTTCCCGATAATAGAATAACATCATCTAAAATCATTTCGTCTTCTTCTAAAAGTGGTGTTAAGTACTGTTTCATTTTATTTTTTCCCCTTTCTTTTTAAAATAATTTTATCAATATATTTTTCATTCCAAGTTATTAATAGCATTACCATACTGATAGCAAATATAACTGTTATTGTTATTTGGCTACCAATAAGTAATTTTTCCCATGTTGGAGTTACATGAATTATTTTCATTCCTGAAGATATATAATTCATTTGATTTGATCTAACAACAGTATAAAGAATTCTATGTGCTGATTCTCTCATTCTCCATGCAAGTTCACCATATCCTTCTGAGAATTGTTTTAAATATTCTGTATCAGTTGTTCCATCAGGTAAATCACTACCATGAAGTAATCCATCTTCTACTGACATATATGATTTATTCCAGAAGTCTGAAATAATAATTCCATTCATTCCAAATTCAGCACGACATACAGTATTTGTAAACCCTTGTACTCCAGTCCAT
>CAJKZK010000123.1 GCA_905204225.1 uncultured Bacillota bacterium | reverse complement strand
TTTTTATTTAAAAAAGTATATACAAAAATTTATCCTAAAATAAAAAAATTAACTTATAATTTAAGAGAATTTACAGGTGAAAACTTATAATTATAAAAATAGCAATTAATAAATTAATAATAATTAACAAAAAAATTAGCACTCATGTATTGACAGTGCTAATTTTTGTATTATAATAAAGTTGTTTATGAAAAGGAGAAATTATTATGAGTGAAACAAAACAATTCAAAACTGAATCTAAACGTTTATTGAATTTAATGATTAATTCAATATACACAAATAAAGAAATATTTTTAAGAGAATTAATTTCTAATGCTTCAGATGCTATTGATAAATATCATTATCTTTCTTTAACAGATGAAAAATTAGAAAAGAGAAATGACTACCATATATTATTAGAAATTAACAAAGACAATCGTACTTTGAAAATAATCGATAATGGTATTGGTATGACTTATGATGAATTAAACAATAATTTAGGAACCATCGCTTCTTCAGGTTCTTCTGAATTTATTAAAAAAATGAAAGAAAATGAAGAAGGAAAAACAAGTGATATTGATATTATTGGTCAATTTGGTGTTGGATTCTATTCAGCATTTATGGTTGCTAATAAAGTCACTGTTGAAACAAAATCACCATACTCAGATAAAGCATATATTTTTACATCAACTGGAGAAGATACTTATACAATTGATGAATCACATAAAGAATCAGTAGGTACAGAAATCACTTTATACTTAAGAGAAGATACTGAAGAAGAAAAATTTAATCAATATTTAGACCAATATGAAATTCAACAATTGGTTAAAAAATATTCAGATTATGTTCGTTATCCAATTCAAATGATGATGACTGAAAGTGTTCCTGATCCAATAAATGAAGAAAACAAGGACAAAGAACCAACATACCATGATGAAACTAAACTTGTTACTTTGAATTCTATGATTCCTTTATGGAAAAAGAATAAATCAGAAGTAACCGAAGAAGAATTAAATACTTTCTATAAGAATAAATTTAACGAATACGAAGATCCTTTCACATCAATTTTTGTTAATGTAGAAGGTATGATATCTTATAATGCTTTATTATTTATTCCTAAAAAAGCACCTTATAACCTTTACTCTGATAAATTTGAAAAAGGACTTCAATTATACACTAAAGGTGTATTTATCATGGATAAATGCAAAGACTTATTACCTGATTATTTAAGATTTGTCAAAGGATTAGTTGATTCGAGTGATTTAAGTTTAAATATTTCTCGTGAAATGTTGCAACAAGATCGTCAATTACAAAAAATTGCAACTTCTGTAGAAAAGAAAATTATTAATGAATTAACTTCTATTAAAGACACTGATTTCAAAAAATATGAAGAATTCTTTAAAGAATTTGGAGTAAACATTAAATATGGTGTTTATGATGGATTTGGTGCTAAAAAAGATTTATTAAAAGATTTATTAATATATCATACTGTTAATGAAGAAGGTTATATTACTTTAAAACAATATGTTGAAAAAATGAAACCTGATCAAAAAGAAATTTATTATGCTTCATGTAAAGATAAAGAATCTGCTTTAAATATGCCTCAAATGGATTTATTAAAGAAGAAAGGCTATGATGTTTTAATCTTAACTGATGATATTGATGAATTTGCTCTTGAAGTTTTAAGTGAATATGAAGGAAAGAAATTTAAATCAATTCAAGGCGAATTAGATTTACAAACAGAAGAAGAAAAAGAAGAAGTTAAAAAGACTGCAGAAGAAAAGAAAGATTTAATTGATGCTTTAAAAGAATCATTAAAAGGTGATGTTGATGATGTTATCTTATCAACAAGATTATCTGATTCTCCAGTTTGCTTAGTTTCAGGTGATGGTATGTCATTTGAAATGGAAAAAGTATTTTCACAAATGAATCAAGGTATGCCATATAAAGCAAAAAGAATTCTTGAAATAAATCCTAACCATGAAATATTTAAAGCTCTAGAAGGTGTTTATGACAATAACAAAGAATCATTAGGTGATTATGCTTCATTGCTTCTTGATCAAGCATTATTAATTGAAGGCATGCCTTTAAAGAATCCTTATGATTTTGCTAAGAAAATGACTTCATTAATGATTAAAGCAAGCAAATAATTTATATAATAAATGTAATTGAAATAAATTTTGCTTACAAAATAATATAAAAATTACACAAATATAGAATAAATGTTCTTAAGCATTTATTCTATTTTTTTATTAAAAATTTACTTGTATTTTTATAAGTATTGTTAGACCTATCCTCAATAGACTTATGCATTCTAAATTAGAATTTGAAGTTATTGGTATTGATAAAGGATAATATTACTAATAAAAATACAAATTTATTAAAGAATTTTAAAATTTAAGTGATGATTTAAAATTTCCTAATTAATAAAAAAAGAAATAGTAAAATGACTATTTCTATTCTGTAAAAATTATTAAGGTATAAACCATACACTGACACAGTAATTTTGAAATCAAGAAAAGCTTTTTATAATTAGGTTATCAAGATTTATTATAAGATGTTTTCATATACATTATAACATTTTGTCTAATTGTATATAGTCACTATTTCCTTTTAATTTTGTTTATAATTATCAACAAATATTGTTCTAATATTTTCTACCTGATTAGAAGTTATACCTTTACTTATTAACCAAGATTTTGCTTTATCAGCTTTAGTTAATCCATCAAATGAGTCTAATTTTGACCACCATTGTTTAAATTCAGATTCATAATTATTTATTCTAGAACCTTGTGTAGAAAAATTTGTGAACAAATAATCTCTAGCTATATCATTATATCCAGCACCACACACAGTTAATAACATAAAAGAACAAATACCAGTCCTATCCGCACCAGCTGTGCAATGTAAATAAATAGGTTTCTCGTTTGCTTTTTCAATAAGAGAAAAAATTTTTTTATATTCATCATTAAAATTTTCAAATCTAGTACTTTCTGTTCCAGAAGGAATAGAAATAGCATTATATTCAATTCCATTTATATAAGGTCCTAAGCATTGATAAGAATCTCTTAAATCGATTTCTTGTTTAATCCTTAAACGTATCATTTCTTTTTTACCAATTTCTGTAACATTATTTACATTAGCACCTCTATAATATAAACCTTGTTTTATTTTACCATTTTCAACTAATGTTGATTTATATCCACCTATATCTCTGACATTACTAACTCCATCAATATTGATATTTCTTGGGCCAATTGAATTAACATTCAAATTTTTGATAGGATTATTTAAAACATCATTTTCATTTTTCCCAACTCTATAAAATAATTTTTGACCTAACATTAAGTTTTGAACATAATATTCTTTTACTTTAATATCTTTTATAGTTATATAATTATTAAATTCTAAATTATCAGCATATTGTAAAATATAATTATCACTATCTAAATCATCAAATTCTATTTTTATTCCTTTTGGTTTACTTAATTCATTTACACCATTAGCATATTTTTCAATATTTTCTACATCATCATTAATATAACTATATTGTATATTTGTATGTATATCATTATTAGGTGATATAGTTTCTTCGACAATATCATTTACTTTTTTTATATTAAAATCAAAATAATCAATATTAGGATTTCCTTTACCTGTATTTGCTAAAATATTTACTTTAAAATTATGTTTTCCTTTAGATAATGTTATTGAATTATAATCAAACACTTCCCATTGAGTAATATCACTTCTTTTATTTAAAATAGTTTTATTAGAAGATATCATCATATTACGATTTTCATCAACAATATAAGTATAAGATTGAGTTAAATCTTCGTTATAGTCTTTCCATTTATTAGTTTGAGCGTAACTAGCTTTCATTTTTATTTCAGCATTAAAATCTAAAAAAATAGAAAATCCAAAATAAGAATTTTTAGAAGTATCTCCAGTTGAAGCTGCCAGAAATTTACCATTAGAAGCATCACTTCTATTTACAATCTTACTAACATTATCACTTGAGATAATATAATTAGTAGTATTTACTTCTTCGGCTTCAAATCTAACATTGCCTTCTTTATATGCAAATAAAGTATAATCTTTTATTTCATAAATAGGTTTATCTATTTCACTTGATGAACCATAAGAAGAAATTTGTGTTTTTGAAGATGAGCTAGAATTTGATGTATTACTTGTATTTATAGATATATCATTACTAGATATACTTGAAACATCATTTTCTTTTAAACTAGAAGATGAATTATTAATTGAACAACTAGATATCAAAAAAATAGATGCACATACTAATAATAATTTTTTATTTTTCATAAGATCTCCTTTAAGCACTGCATAATATATGTAAGCGTTTACATTAATATAATAACATTAATATTTTTCATGTTAAATCAAAAAATA
>CAJKZK010000122.1 GCA_905204225.1 uncultured Bacillota bacterium | reverse complement strand
TACTTTTTTAAATAAAAAATTGTATTTTTTATGATTTTCTTTGTTAGGAATAAATTCTTCATCATAACGAATCATATTATCTTTAGCTTCTTTTTCATTTGAATAAACTTTGCATGCAATAAATCCTGACATTGCTGCTCCTAAGCAAGATGCTTCTATTGTATGTGTTTTATAAACAGGTAAACCAAAAATGTCTGCAGTAATTTGACAAATTGCTTTTGAAACAGATCCTCCTCCAGAAACGACTATTTTCTTTATTTTTTTATGAGTTTTCTTTTCTATATGTTCTTTACCTTCTCTTAAACAAAAAGCAATACCTTCAATAATAGCTCTATAAAGATGAATTTTAGTATGTTTTTCTGAAAAGCCAATTATTGATCCTCTTGAATTAGGTCTTTCTAAAGAAGGACCCCAATAAGGCTGTAAGACTAATCCATCAGATCCAGGACCAATATCTAGCATTTTTTTGTTTAAAATATCTAGTGTAGCTAAATTTTGAATATTAGCTTCTAAAGATTCTTGGTTACAAAATTCATCTTTAAACCAATTTAACATCCAATATCCTCGATAAATTTGTATTTCTGAATTATAAAATCCTCTTTGTACAGCTGTATATGCTGGTAAAAAAGGTGATGGTTCAATATATTTATTTGTAGTAATTGTAATTGAAGAAGCTGTTCCATAAGATATAGATGCATATGTATCATCAATACATCCATTACCTAAACTTTCACATGATTTATCTGAACCAGTTCCATATAATGGTAAATTAGATGGTAAACCAGTTAATTCTTCAAATTCTTTACTAACTAATCCAATAATTTCTGTTGGTTTAACTATAGAACAATATGTTGATTTAGGAATGTCAAATATTCCATTTTTTAATTCAAATTTTCCATACCACATTCCATTTTTATAATCAACTGGATAATGTCCTATAATATTAGCGATTGTATCAACTAATTGGCCTGTAATTTTATAATTTAAATAAGTTGAAATATTAACATATTTATAAACTTTTTTCCATATATCAGGTTGGTTATTTTTAACCCAATGAGCCATTGTTTTTTGTTGTTGTTGTTTTACTACTGGAGCCATACCAATAATGTTAAGTGCTAAAGATTTCCACCAAGGTAATTTTGGAATATAATGAGAAACTCTTTGATCTAACCATAAAATAGAAGGCCTTAGTACTTTTAAATCTTTATCTAAAAAAACGGCAGTATCTCTAAAAGAAGTTAATACAACTCCACATATATTTTTAACTAAATCTTTATTATTCAAAATAACATTTTTTGTTACTTCTACAATATAATTAAAATAAAAATCTGGATCTTGTTCACAATATCCATTTTCAGGAGAATTGTAAGCAGGAGAATATTTTTTTTGTTCTTTGGCTACAAGATTTCCCTTTTCGTCAATTATAATAGCTCTAGCACTTTGTGTGCCTAAATCTAATGATAAAATTAATTTTGGTTCCATAATTATTATAATAGCGAAAAATGTAAAAAAATACAAATGTTTTTATTTTTCCTAATATAAAATTGATTATATAATCATATAATAAAAAGTAATAAAGAAAATGTATTTTTTTAGCTTATTTTTTAATGTTTTCTTTTATTTTTTTAGATATATTGATATACTAAAAAGTGTGGGTGGAAGTATTTATATATGTTTTTTAATTCATTATTAATTTTAGTAAATTCATTGGCTCTTGCTGATTTAATTATATCTATTGTTTTGGCTATTGTTATTGCAGGAGGAATTTTTATTTATTCTAAAAAAATTTCAGCATTAATTTCTGTAATAATTTCATTAGGTACTTGTATTTTATTTTTTAGTTTAGATTTATCGATGTGTGGTTCTTTAATGATGTGCTTATTCATTATTATGTCATTTGTTTTAATCTTTTCTAATTCTTCTGATTTTAAACATTTTTTTATTAAGCAACATCAAAAAAATAAAAAAGCAAATCAAAATTATAATAAAGAAGAATTATATAAAATTATAGATAATACAGTTCATAGTTTATCAAGATCAAAAACTGGTGCATTAATGACATTTGAAAAATCTACTAATTTAGATGATGTTATGAAAAGTGGCACAATAATTGATGCTCCTGTTAGTCAAGAATTATTAGAAACAATATTTTATGTAGGAACAAGACTTCATGATGGAGCAGTTGTGATTCGTGGAAATATTATTGTTGCAGCTTCAGTTTATTATACTCCTACGACTAGAGCGTTAACTGGTAAATTTGGATCTCGTCATAGAGCTGCATTCGGTATTTCAGAAATATCTGATTCAGTTACAGTTGTTGTTTCTGAAGAAACCGGTAGAGTATCTATAGCGTATAATGGCAATCTAGAAACTGTTCCATTAGATTCATTCTTGAGAGAATTTTCTGATTTGATGAATATTGAAAAATAAAATAGTCATTAAGACTATTTTTTTTTGCATTCGTTACAAATATAATTGATTTGTAAATCATAAGATATAATTTTTGTATTTAATGATTTTTCAATCATTGGTGTTAAATCTTTAATAAAAACATCATTTATTTTTCCACATTTAACACAAATTAAATGATCATGTTTAATTAATCTATCAAATCTATCAGGACCATTTTGCATAGGTATTTTTCTAATAAAGCCTTTATCATATAACATGTTTAAGTTGTTATAAACTGTTGCTAAAACGATTTTATTATTTTTTTCTTTTGCTTTAATAAAAACTTCATCTGCTGTTAAATGATCTCTTGATGTTTCAATAATCTCTAATATTAATTTTCCATTTTTAGTCATAATAGTCATCCTTATTTAGAATTGTTCTAATTTTATATGCTAAATTTTAAATTTTTTAATATAAAATGTCAAGTATATAATAAAATGTTATAAATATTTGATTAATTAAAATTTATAGATAAATATTGAACAATTTGTAAATTTTTGTCTATTGTAAATATTATGTAATATGAGTAAAATAAATTTGAAAGAAGGATATATTTAATGAATTTTTTTAAACAAATTAAAACAGCTTCTATTATTGAAGCAATATGTGCGATAGTGATAGGTATTTTATTTATTGTAATTCCTGATATCACTCAATTAACTATTATTTATTTATTTGCAACGTTATTATTAGTTATGGGAATTAGTCAAATTATTAATTATTTTTGTTATGGAATTGAACCATTAGGATTCATTAAAGGAATTGTTAATATTTCTTTAGGATTAATATTCTTTTTAAATGCTGAACTCTTATGTGAAGCAAAAATATTTGCTTTTACTTTCGGAATTATTTATGTAATTAAGGGTTTATTTGAAATACAGTGGTCTTTTGATTGTAGAAGATTAGGTTCTTCTTATTGGTGGGTTGATACTATTTTATCAATGATTGTATTTGCGTTTGGTATTTTATTATTAGTTAATCCAACAACACAAGATGTTTTAATGATTATATTAGGTGTTACTATTATAATTGAAGGATTAAGCCAATTAATTGATACATTAATAGTTTCTAGAAAGATTAAAAAAGTAAAAAAATCATTAAAAAGTTTATTCACTAATGATCATGATGTAATTGATGAACAATAAAAAAATAAGCACTTATTCATATAAGAATACTTATATTTATAAGTGCTTTTATTATTCTTTATTTTCTGTGTTTTTCAATTTTATAACCAATGATATATAATATATTAATTATAAATGAAGGAATAATAGATATTAATAAACAATTTCTACCAAATTTTTTTATTTTACTTTCGTCTTCCCAATTATTAAATATAGAATTTGTATTTTCAACATATAATGGTTCTTTAATACCACTTTTTAACATGGTAATTTGTACTACTTTTCTTCTTATTAATAACGCTAATTTGTTTTGTTCTAGTTGTTCTAAAAATAACATTGTTACTGCTTCCCAAATAAAAACCCAAGCAGCAATATCGATTACTTCGGATATTATATCGCTTTTTATTCCTTCTTTAAACCAATTATTATTGTTTCCAATTATCATGAAAAAAAGCAAAATGATACCAATTAATATTAATATTGTGGCAATTAAATTTTTTGTTTGTTTACTTCTTCTAGCAGAATATTGTCCTAATTCAAGAGTGTCATTAAATGATTCAATTATTTGTTTTGGATTATAATTTTCATAATCTTCAATATCAAAAACAATATTAATTTTAAAATCTCTAGGTGTTCTTTTTATTGCGTTATTTACAGTTTCAATTATTTCATTTTTAAATAAAGGATAATTAATGTTTCCTTCGTTGGTTAATAAAATATCACTTACTTTTTGATAATGTAAATCAATGCTAATAATTTTATTTTCATTATCAATGTTATAATATTTTTCTAATAATTCAATTTGTCGTTTGTTTTCAAATAAGA
>CAJKZK010000121.1 GCA_905204225.1 uncultured Bacillota bacterium | reverse complement strand
AAGCATGTGGTAATCGAATGGAAAAGAAAATATCAAATGTTGATGAAAGATATCAAGATTTATTACAAAGATTAACAAAAGTAGAAGAAAACTTAATAAATACTCAAAAAAGAGTAGAAGAAATAATTATTTCTGAATATGGCTAAGAAAAATAAATAAATATTTTTTAATTAGAATTTAAGGAGGAAAGAATTATGAATAGAGGATTAAAAAATTATACAAAACAAATACAAGAAAATGTAAATAATGTAATTATAAATGTTAATTTAAATGAAGAAGATAATAATGTAATTTTACAAATACCATTACTAGAAACCATAGGAGTAAATCCTTTTTCAAGTAGTTTAATATTTAATAAATTATCTTTAAGTGAAGATGGATATTTTGGATTAGGAACTAAATTAAATTATTATGGTAAAGTAATTGATGGAACAGATTTAACATATCAAAATGCTGATGGAAGTATTGATACATATTTATTTGATAAACATTTTGAAAATAAAGAAACAAATGCATCATTAATGATTGTTTCAGAAGATGATTATGATATTCATCAACATTATTGTTTACAAGATAAATATGGGAATAAAAAAGAATATTATGAAGATTTAATGTATCCAGAATTTATATATATAAATAATGAGAAATTAACATTAGATTTTGTTTCAGAAATTAAAACAATAAAAAATGAATATAATGATGAAATAAGTTTTATTTTAAATAATGGAAAAGTAAATAAAGTAATATATAAACATAATAATGAAGAGTTACAAGTAGTAGAATTAGAATATATAAATAATATTATTTCAAATGTTAAATATAAACAAAATGGAGTAATTGTTAAAGAAATAGATATTGTTATTGATGAAGAAAAGATAATTGTTTTAGATAAGATATCATTATATAGAATAAAATTATTTATAGAAAATAATAAAGTAATAAAGATTATAAAAGGATATGATGAAGAATTTAATTATTCTCATCCATTACAAATTTTATATAATAAGAATTTAACAACATTAATAGATGATAAAAATAAAAAGAATTATTTATTTTTTGATAATGATAATTTACCTTTATATGAAATTGATGAAGAAGGAAATGTAATAAAATTTGAATATGATAAAAAAACAAAGAAAATGTTATCACAAAGTAATGTTATTCCAAGAAAAGGCTTATTATCTAATTTATTACCATCATTAACATTAAATAAATTTAAATCAGAAAGAGTAACTTTAGTAAGATATGAAACAGTTAATGAAGAATATTTAAAAAATGTAATAGG
The DNA here is from genome assembly GCA_905204225.1 of uncultured Bacillota bacterium. Lineage (GTDB taxonomy): Bacteria > Bacillota_I > Bacilli_A > RFN20 > CAG-449 > CAG-449. The sequence continues at coordinate 3,122 of CAJKZK010000121.1, read as the reverse complement.
AAATGAAACATGGAAAATAGAAAATAAAGAAAATAAAAAGAATACATTTACATATACATTACCTATTAATGGTCTAGCAGGTGATGAATTAACCTTAATTATATGGGGAAAACAATATATTAGCTGTGATAAAGATAATTATGTTGAAGTAGAATTATCAGCAGGAGATAAAATAACAACAAAATTTAATAAAAAAGAAATAGATGAATTATTTGAAGTAAAAATATTAGGAGTAAATCCATTAAAGAGTTATGATAACATAATTATTAAAATAACATTAAATCCAAATACATCAATTTCTTTAGGTGGAATACAATTAATTAGAAAAGAATCAGGATTATTATATAGTTATGATGAAAATGGTAATAGAATATCATCATCATTTGGTAATAAAACAAATAATATTCAATATGAAAATAATATGCCATCATTATCTATTGGTGTAGATTCATCAATGTGTAGATATAAATATGATAATAATCATAATTTAATAGAAACTAAAACTGGATATGGAGTTAAAATAGAAAATAAATATTCTACAACATATAAAAACAATTTAATAAGTACAGAAATATCAAATGCATCAAAAACAAGAACAATAAAAACAAGAAAAGAATATTCTAGCGATGGAAGATTTGTAGTAAAAGAAATAGATGAAAGAAATAATGAAACAAAATATGATTATGATGCATTAGGAAGAATAATTAGAATTATTGATGGATTAGAAAATATTAATGAATATGAATACAATTTAAAAGGCTTATTAAATAAAATCAAATTAATTAAAAATAATGAAAGTAATGAAATTAAATATCTATATGATGAAAGAAATAGAATTAAAGAAGTAACATTACCAAATTTTCAAAAATATAGTTTTAAATATAATGAAATAGGAAATATATCATCAATTTCAATTAATGATATTGAAATGTTTAAATATGAATATGATTTACAAACAGGAAATTTAATTAAACAATTATATGCATTAAGTAATGAAGGATATATTTTTGAATATAAAGATGATTTAATTAATAAAATATATTATCTAAATCCAAATCAAGAAAAAACATTAAAATATGTTTATAATTATAATAAATTAAAACAAATACAATCTATTGTAGATGTAACAACTTCATTAGAAACAAAATATAATTATGATGAAAAAGGAAATGTTATAAAAAAAGAATGTAATAATATAACATTAACTAAAAATTATGATTCTAATAATAAACTTAATGGTTTAGTTATTAATAATGGGGAAGACAATGATTATGTTTTATATGATAATGTAGATAAATCAAATATTATGAATTCAGAAATTATAGCGAATGAATTTATTAAAAAAGCTGGTTTATATTGTTTTTTTGAAGAGAATGCAATTTTAAAATTTAATGGTCAAGAAATTGCTAAACCATTAGATAATGATTTTAAAGAATATAATATTCCTATTGATAAAGTAGATAATGTACCATGTTTTAATTCAAATTTGTATCACATGTTATATGTGATCGGTTCAAAAGAACAAGTAAATGAAGAGTGTGGTGGAATAATGTTTTGGTTTAAACCAATATCAAATAGTTATCATCGTTTATTAGAAATTAAATCAGTAAAGAATAATAGTAGGGCTATTGTAAAAATAAATAATAAACATTTAGTTTTAATTATAAGTGATGAAAATGGCAACAATTATGATATTGGACAATCAACATTAGAAATAAAAGAAAATGAATGGAATTTCTTCGCATTTAATTATGAAAATAATATTAATGGTATTAAATATAGTTTAACTTTAAATGAAAGAACATTTGTAAGAACAATGTTAGAACAAAAATATAAATTAAATATTGGTCCAACACCTATTTATGCCATTGGAAATAAAGCAATAAAAAGTGATAATGTTGTACCATTTATTGGTTATATCAGTGCATTAATTATATGTGGAAAAAATGATTTCTTTACAATTGAAGATATACAAAATTATTATTTTATGACTAAAGAAAATGTAATTAATAAACCAAATTACAATAATAATGTAAATATTTCTCAAACAAATGTATTTTCATTAAGTAAAAACATGTTAGATAATTATGATATATTCCCTTTACAAAATAATGTTATTTCATTAAAAGAAACTAAACCAATTAAATTTGATTTATTAAAAATAACACCATCTTCAAAAAATAGAACATTTACTCATAATAATTTAACAAAAAGATTTGCGTTTAATTGTAATGGTAATGCTTTAATTTATAAGATGAATGAAGAAATAAAAACAATTCTAATGAAAGTATACATTGATACATTAGAAACAAAACAATATTTCTTTGAAGCAAAAGATGAAGATGGAAAAATTGTTTCTTTATATAGAGATGAAAATAGATATATATGTGCAGAAATTAATGGTGAAATATATAAATCAAAAATTAAATTATCAAATAAAAAATGGCATACAGTTGGTTTAACATTCTTATATAAATTTAATACAGGGGATTCAATAGATGGATCATTAAATCAAGTTTATAGATGTAACCATATTATTTATGATGATACAATTGAACAATTTCCTACACATATTACTGAATTAAAAAATCTAACTATATCAATCGGAAGATTAATAACATCTTTAAATAGTACAAGAGAAGAAGGAGATTTATTAAATTATCAACCATTATTTGGACAAATTGAAATGTTATGTTTTACTAAAAATATTGTAGATGTAAATACTTTAAAAGAAGTTAATAATGAATTAAATAAAATTTCAACTAAAACAAATTATTATGATGATATGGGAATGTTAGTTAATACAACATATTCAAAATTAGATAATTTTACGACCACACATATCTATAAATATAACAAGAATAATTTATTAGTTCATGAGGCATATAATTTTTGTATTGATGCATATGATCGTCATTATTTTTATGACAAATTAAAAAGAATAAAACATCTTTCTGATACAATGTTTGGTGATAAAGAATATAGTTATGATTATCGAGGATTCTTAATACAAGAACCAAATATTACTTATACATATGATGATAATGGAAACATTTTAACTAAAGGGAATACAACATTTACTTATGATGAAAATATTAAAGATAAATTAATTAAAGTAGATA
>CAJKZK010000120.1 GCA_905204225.1 uncultured Bacillota bacterium | reverse complement strand
AATTTATATTTGCATCATAGAAATTATTTCCTTTTTCACTAAATTGTAAAGGTTTATCAAAACATTTTTCTTTTAAAATTTTTAATATCAATTTATCTTTTTCAAATATTAAAAGATGCCATTCATTGTTGTAATAACATTTTCCAATCATTATTAACTCCTTAGATTATATCATTTTTTCTTTTTTAACTTACCTAATAAATAATATATAAATTCATCTTTTAAAATTAATAACATTATACCATAAACAAAAGTACCTATTACAACAATTATCAATGTATTTAAAATTGATGAACTAAGTTTTAAACCTACTATATAACACGGAATAAACATTACTATACCTGCAACAAAATATTTCCAACCACTAGATATAACACTTAATAAGGTTATATCTTTTCTTAAGAAAAATAATTGAACAAATAAAATTATAAATTCAGCACACACAGTTGAAATAGCCGCTCCTACAGATCCATAAAAATTAATTAATATAGCGTTTAAAATTAAATTAGTACCAGCACCTATGACAACGGAAATTGTATATTGATTATCTCTAGAAGAAGGAATTAAATATTGAATACCAAGAACATTATTTAAACCAATTGCCAAAATTAATGGTGAAAAAACTTGCATTAAAAATGGAACCTTTTCATAACCATCTCCAAAAAACCATGGTGAAAAATTATATGAAACTGCAATCACTCCAAACATAAGTGGGAAAGCTAATAAATAAGCAAATCTTAATCCAGTCATAACATTTTTTTTGGCTGAAACTAAATCACCATTAGCAAAACAATAAGAATTTCTTGGAATCATAACTGTTCCTAATGATGTAACAATAGTAATTAATAACTTGACTATTTTTTCAGCTTGATTATAATATCCGCTTTCCAAATCTGATATTTTTTTTACAACTTCCACACCATCTTCAATAATGGTTATTTCGCCTTGTATCATAGATCCAATCATTGTTTTATCAAGCATTGTATAAATTGATACAGCAATTGTTGGAACAAATAATTTTAAACAAGGTATAACATGACGCTTTGGTTTTAGTTCTTTTATATTAATTTTAACTAAATATTTTTTTAAAAAAGGTATCATAAATAATGATGATATTATTGGACTCAATCCTTGAATTAAGGTATAAATCCATAAATCATTTTTACTTTTAACAAAAACAAAAATTGAAATTATAATTATAATTTTTGCCGCAAAATTTCTTAAAGCTATTTGTTTAAAATCTTCATTACCAGAAAATAGAAATGTAAAATCAATACAAGTTGCAAATACATTTAAACTTAATATTAATAATAAAGTTCGATAATCATAAAAAAATGGAATGAAAGCAACACCTATTAATATAACAAAAGAAATTAATGTAGAAATTAATCTTACAATACATATTTCCCAAAAGATTTTTGATTGTTCTACTTTATCATTTTGAAATTTTGCAACTTCTCTTTGTGCATAATATGCAAAACCTAATGCAGCAAATAAAACAAAATAAGATATAATTGAATATGAATATGAATATTGTCCAATTTGAGCAGGTCCAAGAACTCTAGAAACATATGGTGTAACAACGACTGGAACAATAATTAAAAAAACTTGATAAATCAAATTATAAATAAAATTCTTTTTAACACTTTTCTTTTCTTCCATATTAACAATTCCTATTTTCCTAAACAATTTTAATATTTTAATTATGTAATTTCAATTATTTAAAGTATTAATGCTAATTAAAACTTTAATATTTTAACCATAATATCATTTTTTTCAAATAAATTTTTAATTATATTTAATGAATCATCATCAGATTTTTCAAACTCAGTAAATTTCATGTCTAAATTACTGTATTTTTCTTTTGCCAAATTATGTACTGAAAAAATTTCAATATTATGTATTTTTTTGTTTTTTAACAAATTAATTATCATATCAATATTTTCTTTTTTATCAGTTATTCCTTTAACAATAGGAATTCTTGGATGAATTTTATTTATATCAACATTATCACATAAAAAATCAAAATTATTTAAAAATAAAGAAACGTCTCCTTTTAAATACTTCAAACAATTATTAGAATCTATTATTTTTATATCAACATAAAATTCATCAATGTATTTATATATTTTTTGTAAATTTTCTTTATTAACAAACAAAGAAGTTTCAACACAAATATTAATATTTTCTTTTTTTAAATCAATTAATAAATCTTCTAAATTAATTAAAGTAAGTAAACATTCCCCACCAGAAAAAGTAACACCACCATTATTTTGATAAAAAATTTTATCTTTTATAATTTCAGAAAAAATTTCATCACTAGACATTTCTTTACCATAAATTGTGTTATCTTTTCCTATTAAAATTTTATGAACCAAATTCTCTGGATTACAACACCATGGACATCTTAAACTACATCCTTTAAAAAAAACAGTAGTTCTTATTCCAGGGCCATCATCCAAACAAAATCTTTGAATATTACCTACTAATACCTTCATTAATTTCAGCTCTCTTTATTAAATAATCTTTATATTCTTCCGGCAAATCATTAAAATATGCAGAAAAACCCCACACTCTTACAATTAAATCTTTATAATTTTCAGGATGTTTTTTTGCATCAATAAGTGTCTTATAAGAAACAACGTTCATTTGCATTTCATAAAAGCCACTTAAAATTGAACAATATATAAAATCGCAAAATTTATCATAATTATTATCAATAAAAGTAGGTGTAACCATAAAATCAATTACATTACCATCAACACATGCACCAGAATAATCTAACTTTGATCCAAAATTAATTAATTCAGTATAAGCAATTTGTTTATTTGAAGAAATATGTACTCCAAATGGTTGGCCTTGTTTTCTACCATCAAATGTTGCTTCAGTTTTTTTACCAGCATCCATATAAGAAGGTGAACTTAATCCAAATTTATAATTAAATCCAAATTTATTTTTATGTGTTTTGCAAAATTTATCAATTAAATGAATAATTTTATTAGACAAATCAATAATTTCTTTATCGTCTAAACCATAATTACAATATTCATTTAAATCAATGCTATTTAAATCAATAAAATTGTTTTTTCTATAATTATTAAATTCTTTTAATGATATTTTTTTATTTTCAAAAACAATCTTTTTCAAATTATTTAATGAATTAATCCCATTAGAAAAACCAGGGCAAAGAATACCAAAATAATTATATCTTACATCACCACCTGATAAATCAGTTTTATTTTCAAAAGTATTATGTAAAAATAATGACTCTATTGGATCTTCTGCAAATTTAACATCCCAACTAGTTGTTATTCTTTCTAATTCATTTTCTATACTTAATGATAATTCTTTAAAAAATTTATCATAAGAACAATCATTTTGATTGCAGATTAATTCAACAGTATTATTAATTATTAAAGGTAAATTGAAAATAAATATATTATTTTGATCAGTTGAATATCCTGGTATCAATGGTTCCCAACAAGCAGATGTAGAATAATTATATGCATCTGCAACCTCATAACCATTATTTATCATGCTTTGAATAATTACATCATCATTGGCAAAAAGTGGACTTCCTATACCAGTTTTAAGACAATCAACGCATTTTTTTATTAATTCTCTAGGCATATTCTTTGAAACTCTAACAAGAATTTTTGGATCAGGCAATTTCACTTCACTTAAAGCATCTAAAAATGCATAAGTAATATCATTACATAAATAATTGTTATCTTTATCGATTCCACCTAATATAATTATTTGTCCAGTATCACCTAATAACATATTACTTTTAACATTATAAAATTTATGTAATGTTATTAGAAATTCTTTTAATAATTCTTTTAACTTTTCTTTATTTATTGAATCATCATTTAAATAAAACCTTTCTAATGTTTTGTCTAATCTCCCGAGTCCAACAAGTTTATGACCTGTCATCCATAATAATTGATTAGTAAATAATATTCTTTGTAACGCACCAACAAAAGAATCACACTTTTTATAAACAATTTCTTTAACTAATTTATTATCTATCCTATTAGCATAATTTATTAATGAATTTATTAAATCATTATTATATATATTCATCAAATCATTTAAAGAATTATCTAATAAAATATTATAATCAACAGTTATATTTCCTACTATTATTTTCTTGTCAAAAAAAACGCTATCAACATCAATATCATAATAAAATAAATCATTATTATTTGTAATCTTTGTTTTATTAAGCATTTTACAAACATTTTTGTTATTTAATTTATTATAATTTTTTATTTTATATGATTTCAAAATAGCTTTTATATTATTTTGTTCATTATATGCTTTTTTATAATATTTAGCAACATTTTTTATAGTGCGAAGAAATGAATAAATATAAGTGTTTGATATCAATTTTTTTATATTCATAATGCCCTCCAATTTTTCGTTATTTATATTTTTATACCAGGTTTATATTTGTTTGATACCCCTAATTTGTTGATTTTAAAATCATAATATGCA
>CAJKZK010000119.1 GCA_905204225.1 uncultured Bacillota bacterium | reverse complement strand
GTAGGAATGTATTTTGGTGTGATGGGAGTAGATGTATTCTATTCATTCCAAATTGTTAGTAAAATTAGAGCTTGGGCAAAAGCAAACAATTATGTTATTAAATATGAAGAATTAAAAGAAAGTATTAGAGCTAAAGCTATTGCTTTAAAGCAAAAAAGACATTTTATATTTTCTTTTAGAACTAAAAATGGTATTATTGCTGAATTAGAGCATTATAAACAAAATATACAAAATAAAATAAAAAAATAATTTATTTATGTTAATATTATTAAGTTATTAAAATTTAAAGCGTTTAATATATGTTAAAAATATATATTAAATGCTTTTTTCTAGGAGTTTTATGAAATATTTTACAAAATTAGAATTAACCATGTTTATATTATCAATTATATTGATTATTAGTTCTTTTTTTATTTTTAAAAATAATCAATATTTATATTTAGTTGGTTCACTAATTGGAATTACTTATTTATTATTTTTATCTAAAGGAATAATTTTTGGTCAAATATTAGGAATAATATTTTCAATATTTTATGGATTTATTTCTTATTCATTTAAATATTATGGAGAAATGATTACTTATTTATGTTTGACTTCTCCTATGGCGATAATTAGCTTAATTAGTTGGATAAAACATCCATCTAAAAAAAATAAAAATGAAGTAGAAATAAAAGAATTAAATTTAAAAATGAATTTATTAATTATTATTGTAGGAATTATTGTTACTATTATTTTTTATTTTATATTAAAAGCTTTAAATACTTCTAATTTAATTATTAGCACTATAAGTGTATTTACTAGTTTTATTGCAGTAGGTTTTACTTTATTTAGAAGTAGATTTTATGCTTTAGGTTATGCTTTGAATGATATTGTTTTAATTATATTATGGTCTTTAGCATGTGGAGAAAATATATCTTATTTACCAATTGTTATTTGTTTTGTAACATTTTTTATTTTTGATGTTTATGGTTTTATTAATTGGACTAAAATGTTAAAGAATCAATTATCATAAATATCAACATTTGAAATATGATTTAATCCTTTATTTTTAATCCAATAATTAATTAAAATAGGAGTTTCAAAACTTAACATAGCTATCCAACCAACTAATGTACATAAAGCTGCACCATTTATTCCATATAGAGGTATTAATATATAAGCTGCTATAACTCTAAATATTATTTGGACAAAAGAAGATAAGAAAACAATATTTAATTTACCTAATCCTCTAAAATATGATTGTTCACCATTAGTAAAGCCAGGTAATATATATAAAAATGTCATAATAAATAAATAACTTATACCATATGGATAAACATCTTGATCATGAGAGAATAGTTTTAATAAAGGTACTTTAAATATTCCTATTATTATTGCAATAAAGATGGTATAGATGATTTCCATTAATAAACCAATTAAAAAACCCTTTTTATATCTAGAAATTTCTCCTGCTCCACGATTTTGAGCTAAAAAGACTGCACTTGCATTACCAATACATATTGCAGGAGTAATAGCGTAATCATCAATTTTAGTGCCAATATTATATCCACCTTGTTCAGATATTGGTAATAAATTAATTTTAATTTGAATAAAGGCTTTTCCTACTTGTAAAACAATTTGTTGCATTGCACTTGCTAAAGAATATGTCATCGTTTCTTTAAATAAAGACCAATTCATCTTAAAATCAGATAATTTAAATTTAAATAATGTTGGATTCCATAATCCATAAATTATACACACTATCATAGATAAAAATTGAGAAATAGTTGTAGCTAAAGCTACTCCAAATACTCCTAAAGAACAATATTTAACAAATATAAAATCTAAAACTATATTAACAATTGATGAAAATATTAAAAAATATAATGGTCTAATAGAATCACCAACACTTCTTAAAGCAGCACTATAAACATTATAAATACCTGAAAATAATAAGCCAATTAAAGTAATTCTTAAATAAATAATAGAATCAGATAATAATTCTTCTTTTACTTTCATTAATGATAATATTTGAGGAGCAAAAATAATAACTCCTAAAGATAAAATAATCGTAGTAACACTTATTATATCGATACAAATAGCTATTTCTTTTCTTAAAGTATCAAATTTTTTAGCACCATAAAATTCACTCATTAAAATATTCATGCCATTACATAAACCAATAACTAAAAAAGATAAGATGTTAAAAACAGGTGTAGCCGCACCTACTGAATCAACAGCTTCTGTCCCACAATATCTTCCGACCACTGCCATATCAACTGTGTTATATAACAATTGAAAGATATTGCCGATAATCAAAGGTATTGTAAATAATAATAAAGCTTTTAAAATGTTGCCTTTAGTCATTTCAATCTTTTTCATAGCTAAATTATTATATTTCTTGATTAATTTAATGTAAACTATTTCTTATTTTTTGCATAAATTAATGTAATGAATATTGGAATAAGTGCAAGAAATTTATATATTGATGGTAAAAAGAAAAAATTTATTAATGAAACATATTTATCTTTTCTTAAAGAATTTAATTTAACACCTATTTTAATTACCTCAATTAATGATGTTGAAATATTAGGAAAATATTGTTCTTTATTTCTTCTTACTGGTGGTGATGATATAAATCCATTATTATATAATGAAGAAAATATATCTTCTTATAATGTTGATCAAGAAATGGATTTATTAGATTTTAAAATTATTAATTATTGCGAAAATAATAAAAAACCTTTATTAGGAATTTGCCGAGGTTTACAAGTTATTAATGTTTATTATGGAGGTTCATTATATCAAAACATTAATAAAATTCATTATCATAATGAAGCATATTTAATAATTAATAAATCAAGATTTTTTCCATATTTAAATCATAAAAAAATGAAAATTAATTCTTATCATCATCAAGGGATAAAATGTTTAGGAAAAAATTTGTTGCAAGTAGGAAAATCTAATAAGATAATAGAATTAATAGAGCATAAATATTTACCAATTATTGGTATGCAATTTCATTTAGAATTGTTAAATAATAATTTATCTAAAAGAATGTTTCAATCATTTATTAATTTAGGGAGGAATTATGAAAGATTTACAAGTAAAAAAGATAATGTTAGAAGAATTGAATCGTCAAAATAATCATGTAGAATTAATTGCTTCAGAAAATTTTGTTTCTAAAGATGTTTTAGAAGCTTGTGGCAGTGTTTTAACTAATAAATATGCTGAAGGATATCCTTCTAAAAGATATTATGGTGGATGTGAATATATTGATGAAGCAGAAACTTTAGCAATTGAAAGAGCAAAAAAATTATTTTCTTGTGAACATGTTAATGTTCAACCTCATTCTGGAACTCAAGCTAATATGGCAGTTTATTTAAGTGTTTTAAATCCAGGTGATACTGTTTTAGGAATGTCATTAGATGCTGGTGGTCATCTTAGCCATGGTCATAAATTAAATTTTTCAGGCATGAATTATAATTTTATTCCTTATGGAGTTAATAAAGAGACAGAATGTATTGATTATGATGAATTAGAAAGATTAGCTCTTTTATATAAACCTAAATTAATTGTTGCAGGAGCTTCTGCATATTCAAGAATTATTGATTTTAAAAGAATTAGAGAAATATGTGATAAAGTAAATGCTTTAATGATGGTTGATATTGCTCATATTGCTGGATTAGTAGCAGCAAATGAACATCCTAGTCCAATTCCTTATGCAGATTTTGTTACTTCTACAACTCATAAAACCTTAAGAGGCCCTAGAGGTGGAATAATTATGTGTAAAGAAAAATATGCTTCTATTCTTGATAAAAGAGTATTTCCTGGAGTCCAAGGAGGACCTTTAGAGCATATTATTTTAGCTAAAGCTGTTTGTTTTGGTGAAGCTTTACAAGATGATTTTAAATTATATATAAAACAAGTAAAATTAAATATGCAATCTTTAATTAAAGCTTTAAAAGAAGAAGGATTTAGAATAGTAAGTGGTGGAACAGATAATCATTTATGTTTAGTGGATTTAAAAAGTAATTGTTCATTAAATGGATTAGAAGCTGAAACATTATTAAATAAAGTTGGAATTGTATGTAATAAAAATACTATTCCTTTTGATCAAGAAAAAGCTAAATATTGTTCTGGTATTCGTTTAGGAAGTCCTGCAATGACTACAAGAGGCTTTAAAGAAAAAGAATTTTATCAAATCGGGATTTATATTTCTCAAGTGTTAAAAAATCCTAATAATGAAGAATTATTAGGACAAATAAAAAATAAAATAGATGAATTATTAAAAGATTTTCCTTATGTTATTTAACTTTATATTTTTTATAATAAGGTAATAAAATACCTTTATAATTTTCTTTCCAAGGTTTATTTCTACCGAGATAGTGAATTATAATGGTATTTTTTTCTACCCAATCTAAATCGATTTTATCTTCTTTTTGAGATAAATTATGTATTTTTATCATTTTTTCGCTTAGATTATAAATATAAGTATTTAATAAAAGAATTTTTTTACCATATAAAGTTGAGATAACATCTT
>CAJKZK010000118.1 GCA_905204225.1 uncultured Bacillota bacterium | reverse complement strand
TATGTTTATTTTTTAGATCAATTCATTGAAACAAAAATATTAATTTCAAAACAATTATCTAGTTTAGCAATTAGTATTATAATTGCAAAAGAATTTAAAATAAGTAATAAAAAAATTAAATATAAATTGCAACATTTAATTATACCTAATAGAAGATTAAATACTTATTATTATAAAAATTATTTTGTTATAGATAATTCTTATAATGGTAATGTTGAAGGGATTAAAGAAATAATAGAATCTATAAAACTTGATAAACGCAAAAAAATTGTTATTACTGGAGGATTAATAGAATTAGATAAAAAATATGTACAATATAATGAAATGATTGGTGAAAAATTGAATGATTTAGATTATATATATTTCGTTAATAAAAATAATCATCCATTAATTAAAAAGATTAATAAAAATAAATTAAAGGTTTTTAATTCAATAAATCAAGCATATAGTGAATTAGATAAAAATAAAGAAGAGAGTATTTTGCTTTTATTATGTAAAGGTAATGAACTTTATTTGAAATAGGGGAAATAAATGAAAAAATATTGCTTAGTTTATGGTGGAGATTCTTTAGAGGCAGAAATATCTATTTTAACTGCTTTAAAAGTACAAAAAGAATTAGATAAATTTTCTTATCCATATATGATGGTATTTTTGGATCATGATGGTAATTTTTATACAGGTAAAAGTTTGCTGTTTAAAGATAATTACACTCATTTGACCAAATTTAAAAAAGGTAATTTTATAAAAAAGAATAATCATTTTTATTTTAAAACTAAATTTAAAAATGAAGAATTTGATGTAGTCTTATTATTAATGCATGGTTATCATGCTGAAGATGGCACTTTAGGAGGTTATTTTGATACTTTGAAAATACCTTGTATATATCCAGGCCTTATTCAAAGTGCTTTATTACAAGATAAAATTGCTTTTAAAAGAATAATGAATGGTTTAAATATTAAACAAACAAAATATAAAGTAATTAATGAAAATGAATTTAATTTAAAAAAAGAGAACTTAACCATTGATTTAAAATACCCATTAATTATCAAGCCTTCTTTACTCGGCTCATCAATTGGTGTTAATAAAATTAATAATGAAAATGAATTATTTAATGCTTTATATGAAGGATTTAGATTTGATGAAAATATAATAATTGAAGAAGCAGTTAATAATTTAAAAGAAATAAATGTTGCTTTATTAAAAGTAGATAATGAAATAATTGTATCTAGTTTAGAAAGAGTTAATAATGAAGAAAAAGTATTATCATTTATTGATAAATATGATAATTATTCTTTAACAGATACTCATATTATTCCAGCAGATATAGATAATAAAATTGCTAAAAAAATAACTTATAACGCAAAAACGGTTTATCAAAAACTTAATTTAAAAAGTGTAGTAAGATTTGATTATTTATTAGATTGTGAAAGAAATGAATTTTATCTTAATGAAATAAACTCTATACCTGGTTCTTTAAGTTATTATTTATTTGAAAATAAAGATATTAAAATGGTTGACTTAATTGATTTATTGTATAAAGCTCATATAGAAAATAAAAAACAAGAATTAAAAAAAATACATCAATACAATCAATCTTTAAACTCATTAAAAGAGAAATAATAAGTTTTTATTTTATAAAAAAATGTGTTAATATATTGATATATAAAAGGAGTTAAAAATTATGTCAACACCACACAATGCAGCACAAAAGGGCGATTTTGCAAAAACAGTTTTAATGCCAGGAGATCCTTTAAGAGCTAAATTTATAGCCGAAACTTTTTTAACAGATGTTAAACAAGTTACTATAGTAAGAAATATGTTTGGATATACAGGATTTTATAATGGTAAAAAAGTATCAGTTATGGGCTCTGGTATGGGCATGCCTTCTATTGGTATTTATGCTCACGAATTATATAGTGAATATGATGTAGAACAAATAATTAGAATTGGAAGTTGTGGAGCGTATTCTCCTGATTGTAAATTATTTGATGTTATTCTTGCTCAAGGAGCATGTACAAATTCTTCATGGTCACATCAATATGGTTTACCTGGTACTTATTCAGCTTTATCTGATTTTGGTTTATTAAATAATGCTTATAATACCGCAAAAAAATTAAATATAAATGTTCATGTTGGAAATATTTTATCTAGTGATATTTTCTATAATGACAAACCAGAAGTATGGAAAAATTGGGCTAGAATGGGAGTTCTTGCAGTTGAAATGGAATCTTATGCTTTATTCTGTATAGCTAATAGTTTACATAAAAAAGCATTAACTATTTTGACTGTCTCTGATTCATTTATTACTCCAGAAGTAACTACTAGTGAACAAAGAGAAAAATCATTTACTGAAATGATGAAAATTGCTTTAGAAATTGCTTAATTATGATAAATATTTTAATTATTTTCTTATCTATTACTATTGTTATATTATTAGTATTAATATTTTTTCATCAATTATCTAATTTTTTTGAAAAAATATTTTTCCGTTTTAATGTGGCAAGAAAAGTATATAAAATAGCTAAAGATAATGATTATTATTTATTAAATAAAGTTGCTATTAATGTTGAAGGCAAAACAATTCATTTTGACCATTTATTATTTGGAGATAAATATATTTATTGTATAGGAGTAAATTATTATCCATTAGCAATTAATGGAAAACAAAATGATAAAAAATGGTTTAGATATAAAGCTAATAACAAATTTGTATATATCAAAAATCCAATGAGATTACATCGAGAAAGAGTTAATTATTTTTCTAGTTTAATTTCTTCTGATAGTGATTTGTTTGTCGCTACTATTGTTATTAATAATTCATGTTTAATTGATGAAAAATGTAATACTAAATATGATAAAGTTATTAATTTAAAAAATTTAGAAAACATGGTTAAAAATTATGAAAAAAATTCTAATGTTGAACCAATAGATCCAATTTTACTTCATCAATTAGTGCAAGATGTTTATCGAAATGGAATAGAAAAGAAGTCTTAGTGACTTCTTTTTATTTATAAAATTAATAGGAATAATAATTTTCTTATCTTATTTAATTATAATAAAAAGGAAAGCCCTAAACTTTCCTTTTTATTTTTCTACTTTTTCAACTCTTTTCTTTTTATTAGAAAAGTTAATAAATAACAATAGAATATTGATTATACCTGCAATGGCAATGACACAATAAATTATTCTAGTCCAAATATTTATTTGATTATTGGTAATAAATTTAACTAAATCAAAATCAAATAATCCTACTAATCCCCAGTTAATTGCACCGATTATGGTTAATATTAGACATGGTTTTTGTAAAATATTCATGATGACCTCCTCATTAAGTATTATGTGATAATAAATTTTTAATTATTCATAACATATTCATAATATTTTCTTCATATATTGTTTTGAGGTGAATTTATGGTTAAAAAAATTATTGTTGGGGTAGTAGTGTTATTTGTTTTAGTTTTGTGTGGATGGAAATTATTTTTTTCTGAAGGGAAAGTAGATGATAAGCTTAAGAATTTAAATACAACTATAGAATCTTATCATACAGAAGCGACAATGCAAGTTGGAGAAGGTGAAGAAATAAGAAATTTCTTTGTTACTGTTGATTTTAAGCATGATGAAGTTGATAATTTTAGAATTTCAATGATTGATAAAGATATTAATCAAGAACAAATATTATTAAGAAATAAAGAAGGAGTGTATGTTTTAACACCTGTTTTGAATCAAGTATATACATTTAAAGGTGATTATCCTTTAAATTCTCCTAAACCTTATTTGTATCATTCTTATGTCGAGGCTATAAAGGGTAAATATGATGTAATTAATAATGCTGATGGATATACAGTGACATTTGATACTAATTATGATAATGAACCAAATTGGAGCAAACAAGAAATTAAATTTTCTAAAGACTTAAAACCTGTTTGGTCTTATATTTATGATAAAGAAAATAATATTGTTGTTAAAGTAATTTTTTCTAAAGTAGATTTTGCACCTACTTTTACTGATGATTATTTTACTGTAGACGCTAATATGAAAAACGCTAAAGATAATTTATCTAATGAGCATGTTTCTACAAGCGTTGAAGATTTGCCTCTAATTCCTGCTGAGACTAATAATACAACTTTAAAAGAACAAACAAAAGTAGTTTCTAAAGATGGAAAAGTGTCATATATTTTAACTTATTCTGGAGAGAAATCATATACAGTTTTTCAAAAATTAATTGAAAAAAATAATGAAAATGATTATCAATCTATTGAAGTTAATGGTAAACCTGTTTCAACTATTTATGGTTTTGGTTCTTTACAAGGTAATTGCTTAACATATTTATATCATGATGTATCTTATGAAATATTTTCTAAAGATTTAACTGTAGCAGAAATGGTTAATATTGTTACAAATATGGAACGAGTAGGCGTTAAATAAAATAAATATGTAATTTAAAAGAAGAAATCTCATTTTTTAAGGGATTTCTTTTTATTTTGTAATTTGTTAATGCTAATATATCTTATATGGATGTAGAGAATATTTTATTTGATTTTAATGGTACGATTGTTAATGATGTAGATTTA
>CAJKZK010000117.1 GCA_905204225.1 uncultured Bacillota bacterium | reverse complement strand
TATTTTATTTATATAAAGTAATATGTTTTTGATTATAATTTTTAATTTATTATTTTTATGATTAAAATAAAGGCAATTAAAAATTTCATTTATTAAATCATCAATTTTATTGTTAAAAAATGTTATATTCATAATATTGATAAATATCTTTCACCTAAATCAGGAAATATCAAAACAATAAATTTATTTTCATTATTTATAGCTTCTTTTATAGCTATATTCAAAGCTGCGCCTGAAGAAATACCTGCAAAAATACCTTCACTTTTTGCTAATAATTTCATGTATTTAAATGCATCTTTATTTGATACCATTTCAACTTTATCAACATATTTTAAATCTAAATTTTTAGAAATAATATTTGCTCCAATACCTTGTATTTTATGTTTTCCACTGTATCCTTTGTTAATCAAAGGAGAAGATAAAGGTTCTATACCAATACTTGTTACTTCTTTTCTTTCTTTTAGGTATTTACTAACACCAGTAATTGTTCCTCCCGTACCAATACCTGCAATAAATATATCTATTTTACCATTTAATTGATTATAAATTTCTTTACCTAAATATAAATAATGTGTTTCTTGATTAATTAAATTATTAAATTGAGAAGGAATAAATACATTTTTATATTTATTTTTTAATTTCTCTACTTCCTTTAATGCGCCTTTCATACCTTGGTTCTTATTTGTTAGTATTAATTTTCCACCATATATTTTAATAATTTTTTGTCTTTCAATTGACATATTTTCAGGCATTATAATTATTAACTTTAATTTCATTTGAGCGCATACACAAGCCAAAGCAATACCAGTATTACCAGAAGTAGCTTCTATAATTGTTGTTTTATTATTTATTAATTCTTTTTTTATTCCATCTAAAATAATATTTTTTATAATTCTTATTTTAATAGATCCACTTAAATTAAACATTTCAAGTTTTGCAAACAATCTAGATTTTAATTGATATTTTTCTTCAATATTTTTTAATTCTACTAAAGGAGTATTTCCTATATAATCTAATAAATAATTATCCACAATATCACCTTTAGTTATAAATATGCAGATTATTTTAATTTGGTAATATATAATTTTTCCAAAAAAAAAGTCCCGTTTTTGCACGGGGCTAGAAGAAATATATTATTCTATAGCAATGTATTTCTTTTCTTCTTTAGAAGCTTCTACATCTTTTTTAACAGTTAAAGATAAAACACCATCTTGGAGTTTAGCCTTGACGTCTTCTTCTTTAACTCCATCACCAACATAAAAACTTCTTGAAAAACTACCATAATGACGTTCACGTCTAATGTAGTTATTCTTACCTTTTTCTTCACTTTCATTATTCATGGAAGCAGAAATAGTTAAATAACCTTCATCAAGAGACAATTTGATATCTTCTTTTTTGATTTCTGGTACATCTACTTTTAACAAGTAATGATCACCTTCATCTTTAATATCAGTCTTCATAACCTCGTTATGGTTAGAATTTCTTTCATTTGCAAAGAATTCATCAAAGAAAGGATCGAATAATCCATAAGAATTATTACGTTTAATCATATTACTCATAATTAATTCCTCCTTGTAATATATCTCTTTAGCACTCTCTTATCTCAAGTGCTAATTATAATATAGCACATTTTTTAGCACTGTCAAGTGGTAAGTGCTAATTTTTTTATTTTTTCTTATTATAATTAATAAATCTTTTCTTATAATCTTGTATTTCTTTTGAAATTAAAGTAATATCTATTTAGTATTTACAAAAGAACTTAATTAAATATTTAATTAAAATATCAAAAGGAGCTTTTATGAGAAAATCGATTTATTATTTAATTGCAAACATCTTATCAACTATTGCTGCTGCAATATTCATTGGTGTAGTCAATTTTCAATATCCTTTCTTTGGAAAGGATTTAATTGTAACTGGTATGTCACAAAATTGTTGGGAGCCATTTAAAATTATATTATTAGTTGTTGCTTTATCAATTATTTATGTAACTAGAGATGTTGTTGTACATAAAGATGGAAAAAAAGATACAGCGTTAGATAAAACAATTAATGTTATAATGGGAATCATTACAATCTTAAGTGTCTTATATACTTGGTTTGCTGCAATTCTAGAATATGATCATTACGCAATCAATGTTAAAATTAATTTCCCTATCATTTATTTTATTTATTTTGCAGTTGCATTGTTAGTATTATTTGTTTCCCCACTTATAAGCAAGAAAAATCAAACAATCGGTTCAGTATTAACATTCTCAAGCATTTTAATTGCAGTAGGTGGAATTATCAATGAATGTTTAGAATATTGGTATACAACTGTAAGTGTTGTAGGAGTTATAGTTTTATTAATTCTTGTTTCTTTATTTTCTTTAAAGAAAACAGCAAAATAATTTATAATTATATTTATTAAAGCCAACTTAAAAGTTGGTTTTTATTTTGTCATTTTTTTTATTTTTCTTCATATATTTAGGTATGAAAAATTATTTTGGAACTGACGGTATAAGATTTATTTATCAAGAAGAATTAAATTCTTTTATTAGTAAAATTGCTAAAGCAATTAATGATACTTACTCTAACCTTATTTTAATAGGAATGGATACAAGATATTCATGTAAAGACATTTGTTCTTTATTATTAGGTCAATTAAATAACAAAGAAGTTAAAATTGTAGGAATTTGTTCTACTCCATGTTTAATATATTTATCAAAGAAATATAATTGTTTAGCTATAATGATTACAGCATCTCATAATCCAAGTAATTATAATGGTTTAAAAATTATTGATAAAGGTTTAAAAATTAGTAAAAAAGAGCAATTAAAATTATCTACTTTAATTTCTTCTTATAAAGAAATAACAATTAAAAAAAATATAATCATAAAAGAAGATTATTTTTATTTAAATGATTATTTAGATTTTTTAAATAAGTATATTAAACCATCTCATAATCGATATGTTTTTGATGTAGGTCATGGAAGTTTAAGCACATACATAGAAAAGATTATATATAAAATTAATCCTCTGAATGTTGTATTAAATAGTGATTATAATGGCTATAATATCAATACTTCTGGAGCAGTAAATCCAAAAATATTGCAACAATATTTAATAAAAAATAATATTAATTATGGTTTTTGTTTTGATGGAGATGCTGATAGATTAATCTTAGTAAGCAAAGAAAAAATATATACAGGTAATCAAATTATATTTATTTTATGTAAATTCTTTAAAATTGATAAAGTAGTTTTAACAAAATATATTTCTTTATTAGAAGAAGATAGTTTTAAAAAAGAAAATATAAAACTTATTAAAGTCAATAATGGTGATCAAGAAGTATTAACTAAATGTTTAAAAGAAAAAATTGTTTTAGGAGGAGAAGATTCAGGTCATATTATTCAATTAAATAAGATATTAACTGGGGATGGATTATTAAATGCTTTAACATTGATTAATATTATAGATAATTATTCTATTGATAATATATTAAAAAATTATCAATCTTCTAATTTTGAATTAATTAATTTAAAAATACAAAACAAAAATATTTTAAAGCATCCTATATTAACAAATTTAATAGACAAATTAAAAACTACTTTTAAGAATAAAATATCTATCTTTATAAGATTATCAGGAACAGAAAGCAAATTAAGAATTTTTATTTCTGCTTACAATAAACAAGATTTAATTATTGTAAAAAACAAATTGATTACTTATATTAAATTAATTGATTATGAAGTTCTTTGTTCTAATTTCGATTTAATATTAATAGATGAAAATACTATTATCGGTAAAGATGTTATATTAAATGGAGAAGTAATAATTAATAATTCAAAAATTGCTTCTAATTGTGAAATAATATCTTCTAAAATAGATAATTCCATTATTTCTAATAATTGTAAAATTGGTCCTTTTTCTCATATAAGAAATAATAGTTTAATAAATGAAAATGTTAGAATTGGTAACTTTGTTGAGATTAAAAATTCTCTTATAGGAAAAAATACCAAAATATCACATTTAAGTTATATTGGCGATTGTTTATGTGGTGATAATGTTAATATTGGCTGTGGAGTAATAACTGTTAATTATGATGGTAAAAATAAATACAAAACTATAATTGGTTCTTCTTCGTTCATCGGTTGTAATAGTAATTTAATTGCTCCAATTGAAATCGGAGAATCATCTATGATAGCAGCAGGCTCAACATTAACAAAATCCACAAACAAAAATTCATTCACTATTGCTAGATCAAAACAAATTACTAAAGAGAATAAGGCTAGTAAATATCCTTATTTTCAGGAGAAATAATTATGTGTGGAATTATAGGCTATATAGGAAAAAATACCATTAAAACATTAATAAATGGTTTAGAGAAACTAGAATATAGAGGGTATGATTCAAGTGGAATTGCTTTAAACACTTCTCCAATTACTATCTTTAAAGATGTTGGTAAAGTTAACCATTTAAAGAATATAATTGATTATAAAATAAATTGTAATATTGGTATAGGTCATACAAGATGGGCTACTCATGGTAAACCAAATAAAATAAATGCTCATCCTCAAATTAGTTATAATAAAAGATTTGCTTTAGTGCATAATGGTGTTATTAATAACTATTTAGAATTAAAAAATAAATATTTATCTGATATAAATTTTATTTCTTCTACTGACACTGAAGTAATAGTAAATTTATTAGCTAAATTAGCTGAAAAAAATTCATTATTATCTTCTATAAATAAATTAAATAAGCTTTTAAAAGGATCATATGCTTTAGTTATTATGGATGTATTAGATAAAGAAAATTTATATTTTTTAAAAAATCAAACCCCTCTAGTTATTGGCCATAATGATAATGAAATATTTATTGCTTCTGATTATTTAGTTTTTAATCCCAATATAAAAAAACAAATAATAATTAAAGATACAGAATATGGTTTTATTAA
>CAJKZK010000116.1 GCA_905204225.1 uncultured Bacillota bacterium | reverse complement strand
TGTAATTTTAAAAATACTATTATATATTTTCTCCTAAATATAAAATAGTATTTTTAAAATTACAAGAACTTAAAATTAGACTAGGTAATAATATTAAATATTTTTTATTCTTCATATATTTTTATATCTGCACCTAAAGAATTTAATTTATCAACAAAATTTTCATATCCTCGATCAATATAATCCATGTTATGAATTACGGATTTACCTTCTGCAAGTAAACAAGCATATACCATACTAGCGGCCATCCTTAAATCTGTTGCATATAATTCTTGACCTTGTAAAGTCATAATTCCATTAATTAAAATATTTTGATTTGATTCATATATTGCTCCTCCCATTTTTTTTAAAGGTTCAATATGAGTAAATCTAGATGCATATACTTTTTCTTTTATAACTGAAATTCTTGGAATAGCTAAACAAAATACTGTTAATAATGGTTGTAAATCACTAGATATTTTATTACCTGTTTCAATTAAACACGATTTATTTATTTTTGTTTTTTTCAATATAACATAATCTTCACCTAAAATATAATCAATATCTAACAAAGAAAATAAATCTAAAAGATCTCGATTATGTAATGGATTAATATTTTTAATTTTTAAATATGAACATATTGTTGGTCCCATCAATAAAAAAGTACCTGTTTCAATTCTATCAGGAATATTTTTATATTTGATTCCATGTAAAACACTTTTTTCAATATATAGATTATTATCGACTAAAGTAAGTTTTCCACCCATTTTTTTAATCATATTTATAAAATGTAATATTTCTACTTCTAAACATATATTTTTTAAAACAATATTTTTATTACTAGAAACTGCAAATAAAATACCATTTATAGTCGTGCCAAATGATGGATATAATAAAGTATATTCTTCTATATCATTTTCATGATAATTAAAATAATAATTTTCTTCTTTTTCAAAATAATCTACCCCAAAATTTTTTAATAAATCTAAATGATAATTAATAGGTCTTTTAACAAAATTACAGCCACCTGCTTTACTAATTTCTAATTTTTTAAATCTTTTTATTAAACTTCCTATTAGATAATAAGAGGCTCTAAATTTTTTTACATTTTCTATACATAAAGATTTATTTTCTATTGTAGATGCATTTATTTTTAAAATGTTATTTTTAAAATCAATTTTTACATTTAAATAAGATAAAATTTCTATAAATATATCTATATCTTTTATATTAGGAACATTTTCAATAATCATTTCTTCATTAGTTAGTAACGCTCCTGCAATTAAAGCAAGTGCACAATTTTTTGATCCAGAAATAATTACTTCACCACTTAATTCTTTACTTCCATGTATTAAATAAGTTTTCGCCATTTTTCTTCACCATTTTGTTTAAATATATTCTAAAAATTAATAAAATAGACTATTTTACATTGTCAAATTAATATTTCTTTACTAAAATGTTTATTAATAAAGCTTAATTAACATAATAAGCATATAAAGAAAGGAAAAATAATATGATTTCTAAAAAATTAGCAATATTAGTTTTAAATGAATGTTTAGCAACAGGTGCTGATTTTGCTGAAATATTTATTGAAGACACTAATGTAGAAAATATTTCTTTAGATAATGGAAATTGTGAAACATCAACTGATTCAATAATATATGGAGCAGGTATAAGACTTTTAAACAAATTACAAAGTGTTTATGGTTATACAAATGATTTAAGTAAAACAGGTTTATTAAAATTAGCAAAAACTCTTGCTTCTTCATTTAATGAAGAAAGAAAAATTACAGTCACAAAGATAACAAAAGTTAAAAATAAATTTCATCATCAACCTAAAATTGACTATTCAACAATCTCTAAAGAAGATAAAATTAAATATCTTTTAAAAGGTAGTGATGCTTGTAAAAATTATGACGAAAGAATTGTTCGTGTAATGGCAGGATTGTTAAATCGTAAACAAAAAGTATATATTTTTAATTCTAATGGTCGATATGTTGAAGATATAAGAACTAGAGGTAGAGCTTTTATTTCCGCTATAGCATCTAATGGAGAAGCAATTGAATCTGCATTTGAAGGACCAGGAGCAAGTAAAGGTTTTGAATTCTTTAATCAAGAAATTAATTTTGAACAATTAGGTAAAGAAGCTGCAGAATCTGCAATCACAATGCTCAACGCTAAAGAATGTCCATCAGGTAAAATGCCAGTTATTATTGGTAATGGTTTTGGTGGAGTTATTTTCCATGAAGCATGTGGTCATTCATTAGAAGCATCCGCAGTAAGTAAAAATTTATCTGTTTTCTCAAACAAATTAGGAACAAAAATTGCTTCAGACATTGTTTCAGCAGTTGATGATGGCACTATTGAAGGTGCTTGGGGAAGTGAAAATTTTGATGATGAAGGCAATCCAACTC
Organism: uncultured Bacillota bacterium; assembly: GCA_905204225.1. Taxonomy (GTDB): domain Bacteria; phylum Bacillota_I; class Bacilli_A; order RFN20; family CAG-449; genus CAG-449. The sequence continues at coordinate 2,578 of CAJKZK010000116.1, read as the reverse complement.
ATCGCAATTTATTAATTAAAGATGGTATTTTAACATCTTATTTAATTGATTCATTTAATGGAAGAAGAATGAATGCGGAAGAAAATGGTGCATCAAGAAGACAATCTTATAAATATGAACCTACTTCAAGAATGTCAAATACATTTATTTTAGCAGGAAATTCTACTCCAGAAGAAATTATTAAAAACACAAAATTTGGTTTATATGCCAAAAAATTAGGTGGGGGATCAGTTAATCCTGCTACAGGTGAATTTAATTTTGCTGCTAATGAAGCTTATATTGTAGAAAATGGTAAAATATCTTATCCAGTTAAAGGTGCTACATTAATTGGTTCTGGTAAAGAAGTATTATTAAAAATTGATATGATTGGTAATGATTTACTTAGATCACAAGGTATGTGTGGAGCAGCATCCGGATCAATTCCAACAGATGTTGGTCAACCAACAATTAGAGTTTCAGAAATGACCGTTGGTGGTAGAGGGGAGAAAATAAATTAATATGAAATTTGATAATTATTTTTTAAAAGCAAAAGAAAAAGGTATTAAAGAATTAGAATTATCTTATTCTAAAGATTATTCTTTATCATTTTCTTTTTTCCGTGGAGAAGTCGAATCATATTCTACTTCTACTCTTTCTTCTTTATCAGCAAGGGGAACATTTAATAATAAAGCTGGTTATGTTAATACAGAAAAAATTGATAGAACAACAATCGATTTTGTTATTGATAAAATTATAGAAAACGCTAAAGTTAATAATTCTTCTGATGAAGTTATTATTTTTAAAGGTAGTGAAAAATATCACAAAAAGAATGTTTATAATCCTAAATTAGAAAAAATTAGTATAGAAGAAAAAATGGCTTTAATTAAAGAAATTGAATCATTAATAAAGAAAGCTGATAAAAGAATTACTGATATTGAAATAGGATATTCTGAAGGTACAACTGAATATAATTTATTAAATTCTTATGGTTTAAATTTAAAATCTAAAAACAATTCATTTTCTATTTATGCTCAAGCAATTGCAGTAGGTGAAGATGGTGAAACTAAAACAGGTTTCAAATCAATTATTGATAATGATTTAGATAAATTTAACGTAAATGAATTTGTAGATACAGTTGTAGATTCTACTATTTCACAATTAAATGGTAAACCTTGTGAATCTAAAAAATATAAAGCAATTCTTAATCCAGATGTCACTGCTTCATTAATGGGATTTTTTGTTTCTAACGCTATTGCCGATGAAGTACAAAAAAACACATCATTATTTAAAGATAAATTACATCAAAGAGTTGCATCAAGTAAAGTAACAATTGAAGAAAAACCTTTAGATAAAAATCCATTCTTTAGATATTTTGATGATGAAGGTGTTGCTACTTATAATAAAAAAATTATTAATAAAGGAATATTAGAAACTTATTTATACAATTTAGCTACTGCTAAAAAAGATGGTGTTAATTCAACAGGAAACGGTTATAGAGGTGGTGGAAAAGTAGGCACTGCTACCACAAACGTTTATTTAAAACCAGGCAAATTAACAGAACAAGAATTATTTAGTTTAGTTAATGAAGGAATTTATATTACTGATGTTGAAGGTCTTCATGCAGGTATGAATCCTCAATCAGGTAATTTTTCTTTGCAAGCTAAAGGTTATTTAATTAAAAATGGTAAAAGAGATACTCCTGTATGTTTAATTACTATAGCAGGTAACTTATTTAAAATTTTTAAAGACATTAAAGAAGTCTCTAATAATGTTGAACGTTTTGGAGACACTTCTTCATGTTCAGTTTATGTTAAAGAAATCGCCGTTTCTGGTATTTAATTAAATTAAGACATATTAAAAATAGAATAGATGATTATCATTTATTCTATTTTTTTAATTTAATAATTTATCAATTAAGTCAGCAAAATAATAATATAAAGGAATAGCTAAGAAAATAAACCAATATGGATGCCATAAATTAAATTGGAGACCTAATATTAAATAAATAATTATAATTAATATTGCAAAATTGAATTCTTTAAATTTCCTTTTTTCAATAGCGTTAAATATAGAATCAACAATTGGTATTAATAAAAATATTATCCAACCTGGATGCCATAAATTTAATAAAATTCCAATTACTATATATGCAATAAGACAAACCAATAAAGATAACATCAAAATTATTTTTTTAACAATATAAAAAACTTCATTTTTATATATTGGTTCTTCAAAATTATCTTTATATGAATAAACTAATTCATCAAGAGAAACATTTAATACTTTAGCTAAATTAATTAATTCACTAGCATTAGGTTCCAATTCTCCTTTTTCCCAATCAATAATTAATTGAGTATCAACATTCATATATGACGCTAAATCTTCTTGAGTTAAACCTTTATCTTTTCTTAATTGTATAATTCTTTCATTTAATTTCATTTATTTATCCTCAATTTCTTCTTTTATATAATATAAAGGTCTTTTTTGAGTTTCTATTAAAGTTCTTCCTACATAATTACCAACTATTCCAATACATATCAAAATAATACTACCCCAAATAGAAATAGTAGAAAGAATAATACCTAAAGTTCCTAAAACT
>CAJKZK010000115.1 GCA_905204225.1 uncultured Bacillota bacterium | reverse complement strand
TACTTGTGTTCCTAATATATTTGTTTTTAAAAATATTTCAGGATTTTCTATACTTATATCGACATACGAAATATAAAGTTAAATTCCATTTTAATAAAATTAATTCAATCTTAAAACGTTTGGAAATTTAAACAATTTATTTAAATACATTATTATCTAATAAAAAATATATATAGATGAAAAAGCATTGCTTTTAACTAATAAATTTCATGATTATATAAAGAATTTTATTATTAATAAAAATAAATTAACTTAATTATTAATTAATTTATTTTTTATCTAACTATAATATTTCAGCAATATCTAATGACTTTTGAAAAAAAGAATCATTAAATTGATCATGCAATTCAACCGATTCACCAGAGAGACCATTTTGCTGAAGTAAATTTTTAAATCTTTCTCTCATTTTTTCTAAACACTTTATTTCTAAAACAAATAGTCCTGCTAATGCGCCTAAAACATTTTTTTGACTAGCTTGTTGTATATTTCTTTCTTTTATAGTGAAATTTTCTTCATCTTTAGAAAAAGTTAACCTCCTATGTTTTATTTTAATATATCCATCCCACCAATATGGACAATTAACTTTTTCTTTACCATTATGATTTCTAAAGCCAATATTTTTCCATGGATATATTTTCATATCATAAATTTTAATATTGACCTCAACATTACTAAAGTAAGGATCATTTATACTAATTATACGTATATAGTCACTCATATTATTTGGTTTTTCTTTATTATCATATTCTAAGCAAACTCTTTTTATCACAACATCAACTTCAGCACAAATAGCTTGCAATAAAATATTATATTGTATAGAAAAAGTATTTTTATTTTTTTCACTAATAGCAACATATTTTTCAGTTTCTAAAAACAATTTTTCAAGTTCTATATACTGCTTCCAAAAATCTCTATAAAATTTTAATTCTTCAATAGATGCTTTTTCTTTTAATTCTTCTTTTGTCATTTAAAAATCTCCTTTTTATAATTCTAAAATTTAAATAATTTAACTTTCATAAGCAAATCCATATTTAATTCCTTCTTCATTAAATGATATTTTACTCAATCTGATATTAAATCCTTTAAATTTTTCTTTATCTTTAGAATTTGTTATTGTTATATGAGAAATTATATCTTTTGGAAATTTTAATTTATAAACATCATTAGTCGAATCATATGCAATACTATCTTTATTTTCTATTAAATCAAAAAATGAAGTATCTAAAACAAATCGATATTCTTTTTCTTCACCATAAAAATCACTTTTTGTAAATAAATTAAAATAATCTATTAATTGATAAATATAATAAATAATATCGTTTTCAGTTATACCATTTTTATAAAGTAAGTAAATTTCATCTAAACAATTAAAAAATATATTTGTCATTTGTTCTAAAGAATAATTAACATATCCATGAATAATAAATTTTTTTGACACTAAAAATCTTAATTTATCTTTATTAAAAGAAATGCAACCAGATGTCGTTTGTTTCTTCCTATAAGTGAAACTAAAATCACCTTTAACATTTACACTATCATCTAAAGAATTAATTTTCATATCCTTATTTTTTTTAATATTTATTTCTGTAGCATTTATAGAATTGTCAAAAAAAGTGGACCAACACAAGGCATTATCAGGTTTATATGATGTACATAAAATATAATATCGTTTCAAATATTTTTCTTTAGAGTATGTTTTAAATGATTTTTCAACAATATTTTTAAATTTATTTGTATAATTCTTTTTATCAAGATATAAAAAAATATAAAAATATTTATTACCAATATTACAATTCTCTTCTTTATCAAAATAAAATTTAGCAGATTTAAACCAAAGTTCATTTGTTTCATTAGCAATCTTAGAAATTGTATCAATACCATAATAAATATACAATTCTCTACCTAAACTACCACAATCAAATCTATTATTAATTGCTTTTTTAACTTCACTAGGAACATATGTTTCAAAATCTTTTTCTTTAAGCATTAAATTAAATTTAATATCATCTATTTTTTCCATATCATTAAACTTCTCCATACATTAATAATATGAAATTATAAATAACATACACAATTTTATTTTGAAATTATTTTTATAATAGATTTTCTATTACTATCTATAATATTAAAATTTTTTATAAATTAATTATGTACTCTTATTTTAACAATATTTTCTTTACTAACTTTCAAAAATTTATCAACATATGTTTGTGTTTTACCAAAATAATTAATTGAATTATTTAAGCAATGATTAAAGAATATTATTTTACACATATTTTTTATCATTGTTTTTTTTGAATTATCATAAATATAAGATAATTTTTTCCCTAGTGCATTTGTATCACCTATTTGATCGTGTATCAACGAATTAATTAATAAATAACTAATATTTTTATTAAAATCAAATTGATCCAAAGCTTTTTTTGTATTATTAGAAGAAGAATACATAGCTACCGTTTTATAAATATCTAAAATTTTAAACATGGTTAGTATTTGCAAATCATTCAAAAATTTTCTCATATATGTTTTTTCTAATCTATAATTATCTTCTAAACCATTTTTATTTATTTCATTTTCTATATCAACAATTTTTTTATCAACATTATTTAGCAATTTAAATAAAAACTTATTAGGATAAGTATAAATTGCGTTAATAATTAATTCACATTCTTTAACATTTAATAAATGAATGAAATCAGGTAATACTTTCGATATTATTTCTATATACTTTATCCCAGTCATAATATATTTTTGCAATCCATCTATTTCTTTATCATAATCGTAGATATCAGAAACTGTAAGTTTATCATTTTCTTCTCTTTTAATCTCACTATCATTTTTTATTTGATTACTTTTCTTCTTATCGCGATCACTAGGAATTTGCATAAAAACTTCTTTTTGATTTTGCTTCAAATAAGTAATATTTAAATTACTTAAATCTAATTCATTTTGATTATCAAAGAACTTTCTTGATTCATCAATAATATAATGTAAAATATCTATCTGTTTATTTTCATCTAAATAGCACATAAATAATAATATATCACCATTTATGCCAGTATATATATGTTCTATTAAATCTTTATTTACTTCTTCATTCATTTGTTTTAATGCTTCTTTTGCAACAAAAAAGGAAAGATATGAATTATAACAAAATTTAATTTTACCAGAAGTATCACTAAAAAATAATATTCTTATCTTAGTTAGTTCTTCGAGAAATTTTAATGGATTAACTTGTGTTCTATATTTTTCATTTTCTTCATTATATTTATTAATTATTTTTATAAACGATTCTTGCAATAATGGATATTCCCTATTAGTATGTATATAATATGCTATTCTTTGTAGTAAAAGCATTGTAGTTGGAACATCTAATTGTGGATTTAATTTGATAATATTAATCAAGTTTGATTGGAAAACAGAATTAAAAACTTTACAAGCCCCATATTCAAAATTATTATTCAAAACATTTTTTGCAAAAAGAATTATAAAACTTGGAGTTAATTGAAAAAACTTAATTTGATTTTCTATCATTGTATTTATTAATTTAATCTTTTTTTCTATCATTGTATCATTTAAATTTGGAATAAAATAAACACATACTTTTTTTAATAAATCACATCTTTTGTTTAAATGTATGTTATCAATTTTTAATCTAATAATGTTTTCATCATTATAAGTACTATCTTTTGCAATAGAAATTAAATCCAATTGTGAATTTATATTTTCTAAAACAATTATTTTTCCAAAAAATTTTTTTAATTCATTCACAAGTTGATTGAATTGTTCTGGTTTTATTTTATCAGCATCATCAATTATTGCTATTTTTTTATTTATATCTTGCATTTCAAACTTTGAAAAACTAAATTTACTTTTTTCATATTCATCTTCATAGACCTCTTTTATTACTTTACTTATTTTGACATTCCTAATATTGGTTGAAGTAAATAATAATGGAAAAAAATCATTCATATATTGCAAAAATAGATATTTTGATAATGTAGTTTTACCTATATTATTATCACCATCTATTATGCATAATTTATTATTATTAATTTCTTTTTTTAATTTGCTAATATTTTCAATTTTAGCTGAATTTTCATTATCATAATAAAGCAAATCAGGAAAAACAAATATATTGTTAAAATCGTCTAAATTAAACAAACTATCTTGTTTAAGCTCTTTAATAAATTTTGATTTTATTTCTTTTGGAAAAGATTCTATTTTTTCATCATTATCATTTATTTCTTCTTCGTATACTTTTTGTATATCATCCCAAGCATATTTATAATTTTTAATTTTTTTATTTTCAGTATTATAAATTATACAGTTAAAAACTGAAACATTATCTTTAGACAATGGACCACCTAATAATAATTTTGTTTTTTTACCATTATAATATGATATTTCATCAAAATTATTATGTTCATGGCCATAAAATACAATATCATTATCTTCTCTTAAAAATTCATTAAGTCTATTTTTTGAATCTTCATCGAAAAATGCAACTGAATGATGCATTATAGTAATAGTTAGATTACCATGTCCAGTTTTTTTCAAATAATCAATATCATGATTTGATAAATAATGTAATCCGTTATCATAATCCGCATCTTTAGAATTATCATAAACAGAAAAAATTGCTGTATTAATTAAATTAACTTTAATTTTAAAATTATTAAGTTCTACAATTTTATAATCAACAATTTTGTTATCATTATTAAAATTATTATAACATTTTGAATATTCAAAAAAATTTGTCAAATTATTTAAATACTCATTAGTTATTAATTTATTATCTTCTTTTATTTTATTTCTTATATCATCTCTTGTATAACTTATATTATTAAAATCAATATCATGATTTCCAGGCACAATAAATATATGAACATTGTTGTTATTTCCATAATGTAATTCAATATTATTTTTTATTTTATCAATAATTCTTTTTACGCCATCAAATTGATATTTTTTTCCAGACATCGTAATATC
>CAJKZK010000114.1 GCA_905204225.1 uncultured Bacillota bacterium | reverse complement strand
TTTATCATTAATTTCTTGTTTTATTTGATTAGAAATAATCTTTTTTTCTTCTACTATTCTTTTAGTTTCATTAATAGCTTCTTCATACCCTGTTAATGCTGAAAAAGGCGCAAATTGAGCTGCTCTATTGATTCTTAACATTTGTTTATGATTTTTCGAAACATGATGAGGTAAATTAATAATATCATCATATTTACTCATGCTTTATGCCCTCCAATTTGCTTATTTCTTTCTTTTCCTGTTGCACCTTCAACAAAATTATTACCTTTTAATATAGCGTTTTTACCATATTTTTTTTTGATATTTAAAATAGTTTTCTGAACCTTTTTTTCTTTTATATCTTTAACTTTTTCAATTTCTTCTTTTTTTAATTTATCTTCATAATTACAAAATAAATCAATTTGTTCATATTTTTTATATTTTTTATAATTTTCTTCTTTAATTAACCCATTACAAGAAATATTAATCCTCCTGATTAATAAATTTTTATCAACAATTTTATCATATAAAAAAGAAATATTTTCTACTAATTTTTTAGTAGAAGAAGTAAAATCATTTAAATTAATAGAACCATGACTAGGTTTAGGTACTTTTCTACCATAATAATCCATTTCATATTTACCATGATAATCATTATTATATTCATAACCTAAATATAAAGAAACATTGCAAGTTAATAATTTCTTTTCTACTAATTCAAGAGATAAATTATCCATCATTTCTTTAACAACTACTTTACCTTTATTATAATCATATCCACATTGTAAAACTTGTCCACTTGATAATGAAGTAGATTGAGGCTTATAATCTTTTATATCTTTCATTGTTGTTGGTTCATATCCCCACGCATGGTCAATTAACAATTCGGCATTAATTCCAAATTCTTTATATAACAAATCTTCATTATAATAATCATCATTATTACCAAGTGAACATCTAGCAATATCACCCATAGTAAATAATCCTAATTTTTCTAATCGTTCTACATAACCATGACCAATTCTCCAAAAATCTTTTAAAGGTTTATGAGACCATAATTTTTTTCGATAAGACATTTCATCTAAATATGCGATTCTAACTCCATCTTCATCAGGAGGAATATGTTTAGCTACTATATCCATAGCAACTTTAGCTAAATATAAATTAGTTCCTATACCCGCTGTAGCGGTTATTCCAGTAGTAGCTAAAACATCTTTAATCATTAGCATTACAATTTCATGAGGAGTCTTATTTAAGTACTTTAAATATCTAGTAATATCAATAAAAACTTCATCAATAGAATAAACATGAATATCTTCACTAGAAACATATTTTAAATAAACATTATATATTTTTGAGCTTATATCAATATATTTAGCCATTTGAGGAGTAGCAATAATATAATTTAATTTTAATTCAGGAAATTGTTTTAAAATATTAATATCACATGATTCACCACTTAAAACATTACTTTTTGCTCTTTTAGAATTAATATCTTTAACTTTTTGAACTACTTCAAATAATCTTGGTCTACTAGGTATACCAAATTCTTTAAGACTAGGAGAAACTGCTAAACAAATAGTTTTTTCAGTTCTCGAAGAATCTGCGACAACTAAATTAGTTGTAAGAGGATTAAGCCCTCTTTCAACACATTCAACTGATGCATAAAATGATTTTAAATCAATACAAATATAAACGCTCATAAAAAAACACGATACAATATTATTTTATATCATGTTTTTATTTTTAAAAATTAATTTATCTATAAATGATTATTTCTTCCATAAAGAATGAAGATTACAATATTCATAACATGTGACAATTTCTTCACCATCTAAAAGAATAAAACTAGCTTTAGGTTCACTATTAACTTTTAAATGAGCAATCATTGTTCTCAAATTAGTTTCTAAAATAATCCATTCAATATGATGTTCTAATAACATAGGATGTGGAACTTCTCCTATTTTAACATTAACAATATTTCCATTTTTTTCTATAACTGGAACATGTTTTTCAACACTAGCATCAACAGTATTAGCGTTTAATAATTCCATTTCATCATTACAGCATGATAATTTTCCACCTTTATCAGTTAATAAAGTAACTATATTTCCACAATGTTTACAACGATATATTTTCATAAATTTTCCTCCTTATTTTTTAGAATAATTCTAATTTTAATTTACCTTATCATTATTATTTTGTCAACAAAAACAAAAAAAATTAAAGAAACGAAATAAATCGTTTCTTATTCAAAGGAGGGATTATATGTATTTTGTAAGTTCTCACTTACATTACATATTATTCTAAAATATTAATTAAATAGGCTATAATTGCCTAATTTTATCAAATTTATAAAAATTTTGTTTATTTGCCTAGTATTTAATGCCATAATACTAACGCGCGATACTTTTATAGATTGCAGCAGGAGGAAAAATGATTTTAGTATTAGATTTAGGTAATACCAATTTATGCATTGGTGTTTACCAAAATGAGGCACTAATTTGTTCATGTAGAACAGATAGTGACCTAAATAGGTCTAGTGACATGTACGCTAACCTAATAACAAACTTTTTTTCTAGACATCATTTAAATACTTCTAATTTTGAAGGAGCTATTCTTTCAAGCGTTATTCCATCATTAACTGATGTTATAACTTTAGCAGTAGAAAATGTTATTAATCAAAAATGTCTAGTAATCTCACAAGGAATCAAAACAGGTCTATCAATTAGAATAGATAATCCTAGTGAACTCGGAGCAGACTTAGTTGCAGATGCAGTTGGTACATTAAAAAAATATGGATATCCAAGTATCATTTGTGATTTAGGAACTGCTAACAAGTTATTCGTTCTTGATAAAAACGCTAATTACATTGGTGGAATTATCTCTCCAGGTATTAAAACAGCTGGTAAAGCATTAACAAAAAATGCTGCTCAATTAATGGATATTTCATATAAAGCACCTAAAAATGTTATAGGAAAAAATTCACCTGACGCATTAAATTCAGGAGCAATATATGGAACAATTAGTATGATTAATGGCATGACCAAAATGATTGAAGAAGAACTTGGTTATCCAACTAAACACATCTTAACAGGTGGCAATGCTATCTTAATTAAAGACCACATCAAAGATTATATTTATGATGAAAATTTAATTTTTGAAGGCTTATATCAAATTTATAAAAAGAACATGGAGAAATAAAAAATGAATAACAATAAAATAAAAAAATTAACAGGTACAAGTATCTTTATGGCACTTGTAATTGTTTTACAATTAATATCAAATTATATTACTTTAGGTCCAGTAAGTATTACTTTAGCTTTAGTTCCTATTGCACTAGGAGCAATAATATATGGTCCACTTGCTGGTTTATTCCTTGGATTAATACATGGAGCAATAGTCATTGCTGCTCCTTCAACTTTAGCAGCATTTATGCCATTATATCCAGTACAAACAGTCTTTGTATGTTTATTAAAATCAGGAATTGCTGGTTTAGTTTCAGGCTTAATTTTTAAATATCTAAAAAATAAAAATTTTACTTTATCAATAATTTTAGCATCTTTATGTGTTCCTATTATTAATACAGGTTTATTTGCCATTGCAATGTTAACATTATTAAGACCACTTCTTGATTCTTGGACTAGTGATGGAAATGCTGTTGGATATTTATTTTTATCAGTAATTGGTTATAATTTCTTAATTGAATTTGTAATTAATTCAGCATTAACCCCAACAATTATTTCTTTAACAAAATTAAAAGAAAAAATTAAATAATAAACTATCAAAAAATGTTAGGCTCAACACCTAACATTTTTATTTTACAAATTAATTTTATTACATTAAAGATTCGTATAATTTAATAATATCTTCAACAGTTGGATCTTTTGGATTTCCTGGTCTACATGCATCAGCCATTGCTGATTCTGCTAAGAATGGGATATCTTCTTTTTTAACAATTTCTTTTAAATTAGCAGGAATACCTACATCTTTAGATAATTGTTTAACAGCATCAATAGCTGCTTTTCTATATTCTTCTTGTGTCATATCATCAACACCTTTAACACCCATTGCTCTTGCAATTTCACGATATTTTTCTCCAGTTGCAGGAGCATTATATTCCATAACTGTTGGTAAAATAATTGCATTAGCGACACCATGAGGAGTATTATAAACTGCTCCAAGAGGATGAGCCATTGAATGAACAATACCTAAACCAACATTACTAAATCCCATACCAGCAATATATTGTCCAAGAGCCATTCCTTCTCTTCCTTCAGGAGTATTATTAACAGCTCCTCTTAAATGTTTAGAAATTAATCTAATTGCTTCTAAATGGAACATATCTGACATTTCCCAAGCACCTTTAGTAATATATCCTTCAATAGCATGAGTTAAAGCATCCATACCAGTAGCAGCAGTTAAGCCTTTAGGCATACTTGACATCATATCTGGATCAACAACTGCTACAACAGGAATATCATGAGTATCAACACAAACAAATTTTCTATTTTTTTCAACATCAGTAATAACATAATTAATTGTTACTTCAGCAGCAGTACCTGCAGTAGTTGGAACTGCAATAATTGGTGTACAAGGTTTTTTAGTAGGTGCAACACCTTCTAAAGATCTTACATCACTAAATTCTGGGTTTTCAATAATAATACCAATTGCTTTAGCAGTATCCATTGATGAACCACCACCAATAGCAATAATATAATCAGCTTTAGAATTTTTAAAAGCTTCCACACCATGTTTAACATTTTCAATTGTAGGATTTGGTTTTATATCTGAATAAATTTCATATTCAAATTTAGCTTCATCTAATAATTTAGTAACTTTTTGAGTTACACCAAATTTTAATAAATCTGGATCAGAACAAACAAACGCTTTTTTAAAACCTCTTCTTGTAACTTCTGGAACAATATTATTAATTGCACCTGCTCCATGATAAGATGTTTCATTTAATACAAATCTTGGCATAAAAATCCTCCTTAAATTTGATTTATATATTTTAATTAAGATCGGAAGAGCACACGTC
>CAJKZK010000113.1 GCA_905204225.1 uncultured Bacillota bacterium | reverse complement strand
CTCTTCCGATCTAAAGAAAATTTGCATTCTTTAAAGTCCAAATAATAAATTACTTTATTTTTTCTTTTTTCCATTTCATTTAAAAACATTTTTGTATTTCTACAAGCCAGACAAGTATCTAAATAGACTAATACTGCATATTTATCTTCTTTTTGCAAAAATATTTGTTCTTGTTTTATCTCTTTATTAAAAGGAAATATAATCAATATAAATAAGATTAATATAATTAATTGTTTTTTCATTAATTAAGCCTCTATTAAATTAATTTCTTTTTTTTAGAAAAATTAATAAAAAAATGATAAAATAAACTTATGGACAATAAAAATATTAAGCAATTAACTTTTACTAGTATTATGTTAAGTATAAACATTGTTTTTGTTATTCTTAATTTATATTTGCCTTTATTTTCATTAATAATCTTAATCGGTTTACCATTTGCTGCTAGTTTAGTCAAATTAAATTGTAATTATAAATACACTTTAGCGTATTTAATATCTTCATTCTTAATTTGTTTTTTGATTGACTATCAGACAACATTTTTTTATTTATTTCCATCTTTAATAAGTGGCATAATTTTTGGTATCTTAATCAAATATAATGTTCATGGTTTTTATATTTTATTTATTTCTTCATTAAGTAATATTGTTTTAGAAATATTATCTATCTTGTTTCTGAAAATCATTTATAATATTGATTTTCTAAATGTTATAAGCACCTTATTAAATATAAATATTGATAAATTAAATAATATATTTTTAGTTTCTTTATTTCTTTTTTCATATATTCAAATGTTATTAAGTTATATTATTATTGAAGCAGAAATAAACAAATTTAATTTTAAAATTAAAGAAGATTTAAATATTTTTTATTCTACTTTTATTTTCAATTTTCTTTTTATAATCATTAGTCTATCTTGTTACAATTATTTGTATATCAATTATTTATTTACTGCTGCAAGTTTAATTTTTAGTGTTTATCTTTTATATTATTTTATTAAATTTGATAATAAATTTTTAAATATTATTAGTTTGCTATTATTTATAATCATATATATTATTTGTTTAGTTTTTTCTTCTTGGTTTAAAAACAATGGATTAAGTTGGTTTTTTAATATTTTTTCTATTATTACTTTATTGATAAGTGTTATATTTATATTGTATATCCATTTTATAAAGAAAGAAAAAATTAACAATAATTTTTTTAATAAAAAAGATATAACAAGTAAAAAATAAATTATAGGAGTATATATGTTAAAATTATTTAGTATTTTTAAAGATGGTTTTATAGCAATTTTCACTTCTCCTTTTTGGCTACTTTTTTTAGTTTATAAAATGATTATATGTTTAATTTTGTTTTTTAAAAATGCTTTCATTGGAATCTTTACGTTTTTTAAAGGTGATTCAATTTTTTCAAATAAAAACGATAAAGCAATTAAAGTTTTAAAAGAACAAGATCAAAAAATATTAGATCAAAGAAGAGAGGAGGCACTTAAAAATGTCGACTTATAACTTGATTCAAATAATTTTATCTAAAACAGAAAAAAGAGTTCTTGTAATTTTTTGTTTATTATTTTTATTGATTGTTTTATTTGTGGGTTTATTAGCGAAACTTTATAAAAAAATCAGCATCAAAAACAGTAAAAAAATTGATCAATATGTTATTGATTATATTAAATATGGATTTGTAAAAAATCCTACTGAATTCAAACAAGTTGCTAATCAAAAAAATCAATTATTATTATTAAAACAAGCATGGTTACCTTTACTAATTTTAGCTAGTAGTTTTATATTATTTTTTACTTATTATTCTATCAATAAAATTGATTATAATTATATTTGGAAATTATATGATGATATGTTAATTAAATTTGAATGGACTTGGGCTCAAGGTGTTATTCCTTATCCAACAGAATGGCCTCATATTAATTATGAAACAAGTTTAATTTTTTATAATGATGGAAAAGCTATTGTAGGTTATATATTTTTAATATTATTTTTAATTGGTCTTATTGGTTTTATTATAGCCACTTGTAAATATAATAGTCGTGAAAAAAGAATAAAAGACAAAGCCAAAACCATCTTTAATTCTTCTTTAGATAATTTTGACTCTTTACAAATCAATTTTATTACACAAAATAATATTAATAATTAATTATTTTTAATAAATATTCTTGATCAATATTTTCATTTATTACAACAACATATTTACCATTATCATTTCCTTTTAAATATGGTTTAACAACAAAAGATGAGGTTACACCTTCTTTACAAGAACCAGCATGTAATAAATTACCACCTAATTCAGTAACATATTCATAATATTTATAATCATCAATAACAATATTTTCATTACTTACCAAATCTTTAAAACTATCTTTAATTTTAATTTGTGAAGGTACAAGCGTTTTTTCTACATCTTTTAAAATTAGAGAATAATTTGAATTCGTTTTAAATGCATCAATTAAAGATGGACAATGAGCAATTTTATATTTATCAAATTTTTTAGCAAAAGAAGAAACTTTTTCTTCTTCGCCAATTAAAGAAAAATCATAATAATTTTGTGGTAAAGTATTAATATCACTAACAGAAATCACTAAACACGGTGAACTATATTTATTCTTTATAACAATTTTTTTTCTTTCACCATTTTTATTTGGCAAAGTATAAATAGTTTTTTCATAATCATTAATATTATTTAACTTTAATGCAACATGTTTATTATTTTCATCATCACTAGTAATATATTCATTAACTAATATATAATCACCATTTTCTAATTTTGTTAAATTAATCCCTGTATTTAAATAATTTTCATCTGTTTCTTCATTAAAAAAAGTATTTTGATAAATATTATTTGTAACATTTATTAATGAAGTAATATTATTTTTTAATTGATAAAAATGATTATCCATATTTGTATAAGATAAATGTAAATATCCACCATAAATTCCTATATCATATATTTCATAATTAATATATTGATTATTATTTTTTGTTAAAAATTGATCATATATTTTTAATGATTCTTCTCTATTTTTATTATTTAAAAGAATTATATCTTCTTTATTATTAAGTGAAGAAGCAAAATTATAAATTTTCATTGATGCTTCAAAAACAAGATAAGAGGCTAAAACAACATTAATAAAAATTAATAATCCTCTTATTCTTTTTTTTGATCTTACTTTTTTAGCTAGATTATCTTCATCAATTTTTTCTTTATTTAAGTCTTCTTCCATACAATAATCCTAATAATTTAAATTTTTATATGTTCTTGGGAATGGTTCTACATCTCTAATATTGCTCATACCAGAAATATACATAACAAATCTTTCAAAACCAATACCAAATCCAGCATGTTTACATCCACCATATTTTCTCAAATCAAGATACCAACCATAATCATCCATATTAAGATTAGATTTTTCCATTTTTTCCTTGAGAATATCATAATTT
Source organism: uncultured Bacillota bacterium (assembly GCA_905204225.1). Lineage (GTDB taxonomy): Bacteria > Bacillota_I > Bacilli_A > RFN20 > CAG-449 > CAG-449. The sequence continues at coordinate 1,730 of CAJKZK010000113.1, read as the reverse complement.
TCTTCTCTTTGAGAACCACCTACTAATTCTCCAATACCAGGAACAAGCAAATCACATGCTGCAACAGTTTTTCCATCAGCATTTCTCTTCATATAAAATGATTTAATTTCTTCCGGATAATTAATTAAGAAAACTGGTCCTTTAATTACTTTTTCAGTAATATATTTTTCATGTTCAGATTCAAGATCTTTACCCCAAAAAATATTATCATCTTCGAATTTTACACCTTCTTCTTTAGCTTTTAATAATAAATTAATAGCGTCCGTATATTCAAGAGTCTTAAATGGAGTATTTAAAACATGATTTAATCTATCTAATAATGTTTTATCTATCATTTCATTAAAGAATTTCATTTCTTCTGGTGCATTTTCTAGACAATATTTAATACAATATTTAACACAATCTTCAATTAAATCCATATTATCTTCAAGATCTGCAAAAGCAATTTCTGGTTCTATCATCCAGAATTCAGAAGCATGTGTTCTAGTATTAGATTTTTCACTTCTAAAAGTAGGTCCAAAAGTATAAACATCTCTAAATGCCATAGCGAATGCTTCTACATGAATTTGTCCTGATCCAGATAATAATGTTTTCTTTCCAAAATATGAATCTAAATTATTTTTGTCATCGCCAGTAACAACATGGAACATATCATCACCTTCACAACTAATACCAGTTAATAAAGGTGTATGAACATAAACAAAACCTTGATTTTGGAAAAATTCATGAATAGCCATAGATAAAACACTTCTTAATCTAAATACTGCATTAAATGTATTTGTTCTTGGTCTAAGATGAGCAATATCTCTTAAATATTCAAATGAATGTCTTTTCTTTTGTAATGGATAAGTAGAATCACAATCACCAATTAAAGTAAATTCATGCAAATGTATTTCAAAAGGTTGTTTAGCATTAGGAGTTAAAACAAATTTACCTTTAATTGAAATAGAACATCCTGTTAAATGATGAGTAATATCTTCAAAATTATTTAATTTTTCTTTATCATATACAATTTGTGCATTTTTAAAATATGTTCCATCATTTAATTCAATAAACCCAATAGAACCATTATTACGATTAGTTCTAATCCACCCTTCAAGACCAATCTCATCAAGTGAATCTTGTTGAATTTGATCTCCGTAATAACAAGTCTCATATAATTCTCTTACTGTTTTAAAATCGTACATAAATTTTTTCTCCTAAAATAAATCTTACTTTAAATATAATATATTTAATATAAAAATTAAATCTTCTAATAAATTTTTTTAAATAAAATACTAAATTGCACCAATATATTATTGGAGGTACAAATAAATGATAAATATTTTTAAGACATTGATAATATCAATTAATTGTATAAATTCATCTTATTGGCACATTGATAATTTGAATTTAACTGTTTATAATTCTCATTTTCTTACAAGTGAAGTAGCTTTAGAAAAATTAATAGAAGATAAGCAAATTCAAAAAATTAATTATTTATATGTTAATTATGTCGATTCTCTTTATGAAGATAATTATAATCAAATAGGTCAATATTATGTTCATTTAGAAATTATAATTTTAGATGAAGATAATCTTTATCTTCCTTTAACAATTAATGTAATTGAAAAACCAAAAAATGACATTAAATTAACTTGGTACCAATTTTTATATATTTTAATTAAATTAATAATAGAAAAATTAATTTCTTTTTTTACTTGGTAGTAAGATCGGAAGAGCACACGTCT
>CAJKZK010000112.1 GCA_905204225.1 uncultured Bacillota bacterium | reverse complement strand
AATTTATACTAGCTTATTTATAATAACAAGTTTTATTTTCTCTTGCAAGAAAAAAAACAAGTTTTTTAATACTTGTTAATTTTTTCATAATATAGTTTTAATTTTACCTAATAAATTATTTTATTTTCTTAAGCTCAATCTATTAAGAGATTTTTTTAGTGCAATTTCTGCTCTTTTAATATCAATATCTAATTGATGATTTTTCAAGCGATCTTCCGCTCTATTTTTTGCTTCTTCTGCTCTAGCAAAATCTATTTCTGTATCTTGCTCAAAACTTTCAGCTAAAATTGTAACTCCATCTTTTTTTATATTTAGTACTCCACCACTAATTGCAAAATAAAATGTTTCTCCATCTTTTTTATAATTAAATTGAGAAATATCTATTATTCCTATTAAAGGTAAATGGTTAGCTAATATTCCCATTGTGCCTGTTGTTGTAACAACATTTAAAATATCAACTTCATCTTGTAAAGTTTTGCCATCAGAAGTATATATTTTAAAATTAAATTTTTTAGCCATTTAATTGTTCCGCCTTTTTAACTACATCATCAATAGTTCCAACATATAAAAATGCAGCTTCAGGAAGCGAATCATATTTACCAGAAATAATATCTTCACAAGATCTTATTGTATCATCTTTATTTACAAATACACCAGGAAAGCCATTAAAAGTAGCAGCAACATGTAAAGGTTGAGATAAGAAATTTCTTAATCTTCTAGCTCTATTAACTATAATTTTATCTTCTTCAGATAATTCATCCATACCTAAAATTGCAATAATATCTTGCAAATCTTTATATCTTTGTAAAATTGATTGAACTTTTCTTGCTACATCATAATGTCTTTGTCCAACAATGTTAGGATCTAAAATATTAGAGGTTGATTGTAAAGGATCAACTGCTGGATAAATACCTAAAGATGCAGTTCCTCTATCAAGAACAGTTTTAGCATCCAAATGAGAGAAAGTTGTAGCAGGAGCAGGATCGGTTAAATCATCTGCAGGAACATATATAGCTTGAATAGAAGTAATAGAGCCATTTTTAGTTGATGTAATTCTTTCTTGTAATTGTCCCATTTCAGTAGCTAAAGTAGGTTGATATCCAACAGCAGAAGGCATTCTACCAATTAAAGCAGATACTTCACTACCAGCTTGAGTAAATCTAAAAATATTATCAATAAACAATAATACATCTTGATGTTTTTCATCTCTAAAATATTCAGCCATAGTTAAACCAGTAAGTGCAACTCTCATTCTTGCTCCTGGTGGTTCATTCATTTGGCCAAATACAAGTGCAGTTTTACTTAAAACACCACTTGCTTCCATTTCTTTATATAGATCATTACCTTCACGCGATCTTTCGCCAACGCCAGCAAAAACAGAAATACCATTTCTATTAGTTGCAACATTGTTAATCAATTCTTGAATCAAAACAGTTTTACCAACACCTGCTCCACCAAATAATCCAACTTTACCACCTTTAACATAAGGGCATAATAAATCAATAACTTTAATACCGGTTTCTAAAATTTCTTGAGATGGATTTTGATCAGCATATTTTGGAGCTTCTTTATGAATAGGAGCGCGCTTGCAATTTTTAAACACATCTTCTTTATTATCAAGTGGTTCACCCAAAACATTAAAAATTCTACCCAAAGTAATTTCACCAACCGGAACCATAATAGGAGCATTAGTATTATACACTTGCATGTCTCTAACTAAGCCATCAGTTGGTCCCATTGAAACACATCTAACGGTGTCATCACCTACATGTTGAAGAACTTCAACTGTTAATTTTTTATTATTTCCAGTATCAATTATTAAAGCAGTAAGTAATCTAGGTAAATGTTCTTGTTGAAATCTAACATCAACAATAGGACCAATTACTTGAACTATTTTTCCATATTTATATTCTTCATTCATTTTCAAGCCTCCTTAATTATTTGCAGCACTAGAAATTTCTGTGATTTCTTGAGTGATTGCTTGTTGTCTAGCTTTGTTATATTCTAACATTAATTTTTGTGATAATTCTTTGCCATTATCAGTAGCAGTATCCATAGCGTTTCTTCTTGAAGCATGTTCACATACAATAGCCTCAGTTAGCTTGCCATACATTAACACATCTAAATATTTTGGTATTAATAAAGATAATACTTCTTCTTTATTAGGATCAAATATAATATTATCATTAATTGTATTGTTTTTATTTTCAAAAGGTAAAATTTTTATATCATTAGGAATGAATGTAAGAGAATTTTTATATTCAGTAGCGATTAATCTTACTTCGTTATATTTACCAGTTTTATATTCATTAATTATTTTATCAATTAAATTTCTTGATGCATAACTATCAAATTTATCTAATAAAGACACATAATCTTCATCAAGATTTAAATCAGTATGAGAATATTTAATCAAACCTTTAGTTCCTAAAATAATAACTTTATCTTCTGGTTTTATTTTATTATTTAAAAATTTAAAAACATTATAGTTATACCCACCACATAATCCTAATGAAGAAGTAACAACAATATATAATTTACTACTTGTATTTTTATATTTCTTTAATTCATCAATGCTCATATTGAACGGATCATAACTACCTGCACAAGTTGAAATAATATCACTCATTTCCAATAAATATTGAGTAATATTTTCCATTTTATTCTTCCACCTTTTTAATTTAGCATTAGCTACTAATTCCATAGCTTTTGTTATTTTTAAAGTAGAATTAACAGATTGAATTCTTTTTTTTGTATTCGCTAATTCTTGTGCCATATTAATCCTTAAATAGCTTTTTTAATTTCACTAATTGCTTCATTCATTTTTGCAATAAGTTCATTTGATAATGCTTTTTTTTCTGTAATCTCTTGAATGATATCTTTGTTTTTTTGATTTAATAAAATCCATAATTTATCTAAAAATGTTCTTACATTTTTTATTTCTAAATCATCTAAATATCCATTTTGAGCAGTAAATATTTCTATTGTTTGTTGAACAAAACTCATAGGTGAATATTGTTTTTGTTTTAAAACTTCCATCAACACATCACCATGTTTAAGAGTTTTCTTTGTAATATCATCTAAATCTGAACCAAATTTAGCAAATACTTGTAACTCATTATAATTTGCTAATTCAATTTTCAAAGCTTTAGCAGTTTGTTTAATACATTTAAATTGAGCTGCAGAGCCAACTCTCGATACAGATAAACCTGAATCAATAGCAGGTCTTTGTCCAGCATTAAATAATTCATTAACTAGAAATATTTGTCCATCTGTAATTGAAATGACATTAGTTGGAATATATGCTGATATATCTCCAGCCTGTGTTTCAATAATTGGTAAAGCGGTAATAGATCCATTACCATGCGCTTCATCAAGACGGCATGCTCTTTCAAGTAATCTTGAATGTAAATAGAATACGTCTCCAGGATATGCTTCTCTTCCAGGTGATCTTTTTAATAATAATGATAAAGTTCTATATGCAACAGCATGCTTAGATAAATCATCATAAACAATTAATACATTTTTTCCTTGTTCCATCCATTCTTCAGCAATACTAACTCCACTATAAGGTGCAATATATTGAAGAGGAGCAAGTTCACTTGCAGTAGCAGAAACAATACATGTATATTTTAAAGCGTCTTCTTCTTTTAATTTTTCAACTAATTGAGCAACAGTTGAATTTTTTTGTCCAATTGCAACATAAACACATAAAATATCTTTTCCTTTTTGATTGATAATTGTATCTAAAGCAATTGCAGTTTTTCCTGTTTGTCTATCACCAATAATTAATTCTCTTTGGCCAAGACCAATAGGAATCATGGTATCAATTGCTTTGATACCTGTTTGTAAAGGTGTATCAACTGATTTTCTAGTCATTACTCCAGGAGCAATTCTTTCAATCGGTCTAGTTTTTTTATAATCAATTCTACCTAATCCATCTATAGGTTGTCCCAAAGCATTAACTACTCTACCAAGTAAAGCATCTCCAACAGGAACTTCTATAACTCTACCTGTTCTTTTTACTATATCTCCTTCTTCAATTAAAGAATCGTTACCAAAAAGTATTGCACCAACACTATCTTCATTAAGATTCATGACCATTCCATAAACATCATGAGGGAATTCTAATAATTCAGATAGCATAGCTTTATCTAATCCATAAATAGTTGCAATACCATCTCCTACTGTAACAACAGTGCCTACATCATTTGATTCTAATTTATGAGAATAATTTTTTATTTGCTCTTTAATTAAAGAAGCAATTTCTAATGTATTTATTGCCATGTTAAATTCCTCCTGAGATTAATGTTGATTTTAATTTTTCTAATTTATTTTTAATAGATCCATCAAATATTTTTTCATCAACAATTACTTTAATTCCACCAATTAATTTTTCATCAATTTGGTTAGTTAATTCGACTTTTGTATTAATAACTTCACTTAATTTATCTTCAACTTTTTTTATTTGTTCTTTAGAAAGTGCTTCTGTAGAATAAATAATTCCTTCTTTAATATTTAGATAATCATTACATAATTTATTAAATTCTTTTGCTATTAAATTAAATTTATTAATTCTATTATTTTTAATAATAAGTTTTAAAAAATTTTGTGTATAAATTTGAAATTCACCAAATATTTTATCAATACATTTTTCTTTCTCATATTGATTAATAAAATATGATGAAAACAGATGAATTAAATCTTCATTTTCTTTTAAAAGAATATCAATATTTTTAATTTCATCTTTATAAATTTCTACTTTGTTTTCATCTTCAGCAATAGAAAACAAACCTAAGGCGTAACGATTATAAATAGAATCCATTTTTATTTCTCTTCTGTTAATTCATCAACAAAATCATTTAAAAACTTTTGATTGTCTAAAGAATTAACTTCCCTTGTTAATAAAGTTTTTGATGCTTCTAAAGCAAGATTTACAACATCATCATGTACTTCTTGAACTGCTTTTTGTTTTTCTTTTTCAATATCTTGTTGAACTTGAATCATTTTATTATTTGCTTCTACTTTTGCTTGTAATAAAATTTCTTGTTTTTGTTTTTCAGCTTCTTTTTTTGCATCTTCAATAATTTGTAAAGCTTTTTTGTTTGATAAAGCTAAATTTTTTTCTGTTTCTTTAACATTATCTTCAGCTTTCTTTGTTGCTTCTTCAGCTTTAGATAAATGTTCTTCAACATATTCTCTTCTTT
>CAJKZK010000111.1 GCA_905204225.1 uncultured Bacillota bacterium | reverse complement strand
TATATTGATGACAAATGATTAAATTCCTTTTAAATTTATTAAACTTAAATTTTTTACTTGGTTATATTCAAAATGGTGTATTTCCTAGTAAATTATCTTCTCTAGAAGAAGAACAATTAATTAAAGATTTGTTTATTGAAAATAAGCATGAAGAAAGTAGAAAAAAATTAATAATTCATAATTTACGTTTAGTAGGTCATATAGCTAAAAAATATGAATCAAAAGATGATAGTTATGATGATTTAATTTCTATTGGAACAATCGGTTTAATTAAAGCTATAGATTCTTATTCATTACAAAAAGAAGTAAAACTCGCCACTTATGCTTCTAAATGTATTGAAAATGAAATATTAATGGTTTTAAGAAGTAATAAAAAATATTCAAAAAATGTCTCTTTATCAGAAACTATTGGTCAAGATAAAGAAGGTGAAGACATATTACTTGAAGATATTGTTAATATAAATGATGAATCAACAATGGATAATTATGATAAAAAGGAAAAAATATTAGCATTAAAAAAATATATTAATGTCCTAGATGATAAAGAATATCAAATAATCGCTTTAAGATATGGACTTGATAATAATGCAGAACATACTCAAAAAGAGATAGGTAAAATGTACCATATCTCTCGTAGTTATGTTTCTAGAATTGAAAAAAGAGCTTTAATTAAAATTCTTCAAGAATTTAGAAAGAATAATTAATCATCATCATCTATATATGAAAATAATGATAATTGTTCATATTCATTTGTAGAAGCTTTCTCATCTTTTTCTAATTTTTTTACAATAAAAATTTTACTATCTTCATTTAATACAGGAACTGTTTCAATACAGGTATCAACAATAGGATCATTACTAGCTAATTCTAAATTTCGTTTTAAATATGCTTCAAGTGGAAATGTTTTAGTTTGTTCTAATTTAACAACATCTCTAATTCTATTGCTTAAAATAACATTAACCCACATTTTTTCTTGCTTACGAGCAAATTTAAAGATATTTAAACATATTTGTGGCTCGCTTTTAAATGATTTATATAAAGCTGTTTTGGGGCCCATTCTAGAAGTTTTAGTGATATTAGTATAATCTACTAATCTTGCTCCTTGTTGAACAGTTATAATGCCTAATTTGCAATTTTCTTTTTCATTAAATGTTAACATATTGCTAATATAAATGTCACCATTTAAACCGGTCATTGATTTAATTCCTCCAGCTTTTAAAGAAACTAAATTAATATCTTGTTCATTAAATAAGCTAGCTTGTCCAAGTGAATTAGTTACTAAAATATCACTATTACCTAAAGTTAAGCCAACATTTACTAATTCATCATTATTACTTAAATTAAAACATTTAGATGTTTTAGCAATTCTAGTGGTCTCAAATTCTTTAATTTCAGTTCTTTTAATTTGACCATTTTTACTAACTAAAACAACATTTGCTCCCTCTTTAAATTCACTAACTATGATACCACCTATAATTTTTTCAGCATTAGAAACACTTCCAATTTCATTAATATGTTTTCCTTCTTCTTTCCATTTATTATCAAACAATTTATAAACTGGTATTGATAAGAAATTTCCTAAAGTAGTAAATAATAATAAATTATCGGTTGTATAACATTTAGCAATACCTCTAATGACATCACCATCTTTTAATCCTGGCATTGATTCACTTACTGAATTATATGAACGCATTGAAGTTCTTTTTAAATAACCATCTCTAGTAAAACAAATCATTGTTTCATCTTTAGTAACTAAATCTTTCATGTCAACTTTAAGATCTAATTCACCTTCTTGAAGCTCTGTTCTTCTTTGATCAGCATATTTATCTTTTATTGCTTTTAAATCTTTACAAATTAAACGATTCATTTTATCTTCAGAAGATAATAATTCATTTAAGTCTTTAATAGAAGCTTTTAATGATTCACCTTCATTAACTAATGTAGTTACATCAGTATTAGATAAACGATATAATTGCATATTTAATAAAGCTTCAGCTTGTCTTTCAGTAAAGCCGAATTCATTCATTAATCTAGTTCTAGCGTTTCCTTTATCAGTTGATGATCTAATTAAGGCAATAATTTTATCTAATATAGATAAAGCTTTAATTAAACCTTCAACAATATGCAATCTATCACGATATTTCTTTAAATCAAAATTACTTCTTCTAGTTATTACATCAATTTGATGCTCAATATAACAATCAATAACTTGTAATAATGACAATACTGAAGGTCTATAGTGATTAATAACTAACATATTAAATTTAATAGTTGATGTTAAAACACCTTTAGAAATAATAAATTTTTTTGTAGCATCAGCATCAGCATCTTTTTTAACATCAATACAAATTCTTAAGCCATCTTTATCAGTTTCATCTCTAATATCTAAAATAGCATCAATATTATTATTAACCCTACATTTAGCGATATTTTGTACCAAAGATGATTTATCTACACCATAAGGAATTTCAGTAATTACAATATGATTACAAGATTTTTCTTCTTCAATATGAGTCTTACACAAAACTCTAACTACACCTTTACCTGTTTGATATATATTTTCTAAATCTTCTGGATTTATAATAATACCTCCAGTTGGGAAATCAGGAGCTTTTACAAATTGCATTAAATCTTTTGAAGTGCATCTTTTATGGTTAATTCTATAAATAGTAGCATCAATTACTTCTCCTAAATTATGTGGAGGAATATCAGTTGAAGCTCCAATAGCAACTCCAGAAGCACCATTAACTAAAACATTAGGAAATCTTGAAGGTAAGACAGTTGGTTCATATTCTTGATCATCAAAATTTAATTCCATATCAACTGTATCTTTATTTAAATCAAGAACCATTTGATCAGTAATTTCAGCAAGTCTAGCTTCTGTATAACGATAAGCAGCAGCTCCATCACCATCAATAGAACCATTATTTCCTTGGAAATCAATTAATGGGACTCTCATTTTCCAATCTTGAGATAATCTAACCATTGCTTCATAAACAGATGTATCACCATGAGGATGATATTTACCAATAACATTACCAACAGTTCTAGCACATTTTCTAGTTGGTTTATTAGAAACATTACCTTCTACAAACATTGCATAAATAATTCTTCTTTGAACAGGTTTTAATCCATCTCTAACATCAGGAACTGCTCTTTCTTGAAGAACATATTTAGAATAACGACCAAATCCATTAGATAAAACAGATTCAATCGGATCTTGAATGATTATTTCATGAGATTCTATTTCTTCAATAACTTCTTTTTTCTTCGCCATGATTAATCACTCTCCTTCATATTATCTTTTGCAATTGCTATAAAATCACTCTTATCAGAGAAATCAATATTTTCATTAATCCATTGTTGTCTTCTAGAAGCATCTTTTCCCATAAATAAATCAATTTTATCAGAAGCAACATTATCATCAGGAATTGTAATTTGAATTAATCTTCTTCTTGTTGGGTCCATTGTTGTTTCCCATAATTGTTCAGCATTCATTTCACCTAAACCTTTATAACGAGAAACTACATATCCTGAACCAATCTTTTTTCTTGCTTCTTCTAGTTCAACATCAGTCCAACAAAATTCTTCAATAGTTTTTTTATTAACCATTTTAGAAACTCTATATAAAGGTGGACATGCAACATATATATGACCTTCTTCAATTAAAGGTTTCATTTTTTTATAAAAGAAATTTAATAATAAATTTTGAATATGAGAACCATCTGTATCAGCATCGGTCATAATAATAATTTTATCATAATGCAAATTTTTAATATTAAAATCTTTACCTGCTCCAGTACCAATTGTATATGTTAATGTTGATAATTCTTCATTTTTCATGAATGCATCTTCAGCATCAGTAGAAATATTTTTAGGTTTACCTCTTAAAGGTAATAATCCTTGATAACGTTTATCACGACAATTTTTAGCAGAACCACCAGCAGAATCACCTTCGACAATAAATAATTCACATTTACTATAATCTTTTGAATTTGGTGGAACTAATTTACCAGATAATAATAATTGAGCTTTAGGATCATTAGTTTTAATATTAGTTCTAACTTCTTCAGTGGCTTTTCTTGCTTTACTTCTAGCGTTAGCGGCTAACATAATTTTATCCATGATAGATTTAGCAAAGCCTTTATTTTCTTTTAAGAAATAATAAACTTTATCATAAACAAAATTTGATACTGGATTTTGAATAGAAGCAGTACCTAATTTACCTTTAGTTTGACCAATAAAATGAAGTTCTTGTTCTTTAATCATAACTGATAAAACAACTGTTAAACCTTCTTTAATATCTTCAGGATCAATTTTACCACCTTTTTTAATATAATTAGCTTCTTCAGCATAATCATTTATAGCTTTATTAAAACCAATTCTAAATCCTCTAACATGTGTACCTTCATCAGGAGTAAAAACTGTATTAGCAAAAGAAAAGAACTTTTCTGAAAAGAATTGATCTAAATATTGAAATGCAAATTCAATAACATTTCCATTTATTGTTTCTTTAAAATGCAAAATAGGTGTTAAACCTTTTTGATCACTATTTTTCTTTTCTAAATATTCTTTAATACCATTTTCATAATAAAATTCTTCTTTTTTATTAATTCTTTCATCAATTAAAAAGATATGAACTCCTGGTAATTGAGAAGCTGTATTATTTAAATGTTCTTCAAATAATTCAATTCTCCATGTAACATCTGTTAAAATACCTAAATGAGGTTTAAATCTAACTAATGAACCCCTTTTAGTGGTATTTCCTACTATTTTTGGAGCAATTTTCTTTTTGCCACCATCTTTATATCCACCTGTAACTTCTTTACCATCTTTATAAACAGTAATAGTTAACCATTCAGCAAATGCATTAACACAAGCTGCTCCAACACCATGTAATCCAGATGATGTTTTATAATTTTTATCAGTAAATTTTCCACCACCATGTAAAGTGCAGAAAATAATATCAAAACCATCTTTTTTTTCTTTTGCATTATAATCATAAGGAATGCCTCTTCCTTCATCTCTACAAGATAAAGAGCCATCTTCATGAATTGTTACTGTAATATTTTTACCAAACCCTGCAACAGCTTCATCAACTGCATTATCAATTACTTCCCATGCTAAATGATGAGTACCCAAATAGTCAGTTGATCCGATGTACATACCAGGACGAGTGGTAACAGGTTCAAGATCATGCAATATAGATAATGAACTAGCACTATAATTGTCTTCCATTTTTTGTACCTCTAAAATTTCTCTTAATAAGGATTATATCAAATTTTTCTTTAATAATCCATAAATATAATATATTATATTTTTAATGTAAAACAAAAGGAGAAATTTAAAATGTTTATCGCTTTAGGTGTAATATGCTCTATAATTTTTGGATATT
>CAJKZK010000110.1 GCA_905204225.1 uncultured Bacillota bacterium | reverse complement strand
GTTATTTATAGGAATTTTTCTTTGCAGAAAACCTAAAACATTTATTAATTACAATGATATAAAAAAATAAACATTAAAAGAAATTGAGAATAAATGGAATTTTAATAAATTAAATAATATTTACATAAAATATTTAGTATGATATAATTAATTCGGTTTTAATCGAGTCGAAATGGAGCGAACAAAAATGAAATTTATTGGAAGAATTGAAGAATTAAAAAAATTAAGTAAAATTATTAATTCAGAAAATTTTACTGCCGCATTGATATTTGGTAGACGTAGAGTAGGTAAAAGTGAACTTGTAAAATATTCTTTAAAAGAAAATAAAGAATTAAAAATATATTATGAATGTAAAGAAGTTTCTGAAAAAAGTAATGTTCAAGGCTTAAGTGATATTTTATCTGAGGAGTTAAATTTACCACAATTAAAATTTGAAGATATTGAATCTATATTAAAATATATTTTTAAGTTGTCAATAACTAAAAAAATGATTTTAGTTTTAGATGAATATTCATATTTAAAAAAAACAATTAATGGAATAGATAGTATATTACAATCATTAATTGATAAATATAAAGATAATTCTAAATTAACATTAATTATATTAGGATCATATGTTGATATTATGAAATCTTTGTTACTTCATTCTAATCCATTATATGGAAGAATTGATTTAACAATTGAATTAAAACCAATGGATTATTATGATTCATCATTGTTTTATCCTAATTTTTCAAGTGAAGATAAAATTAAAATTTATTCAGTTTTTGGTGGAATCCCATATTATAATAGACTCATTGATGATTCCAAAAGTGTGAAAGAAAATATAATAGAACTTATTTCCTCAAATGGTGCAAGATTAGAAAATGAAGTATCAATGTATTTGAATTCAGAAATATCAAAAATTGTTAATGCAAATGAAGTATTTGAAGCTTTATCAAAAGGTTATTGCAAATACAGTGACATATTGTCTCAGTCTCATGTTTCAAGTGGCCCAACATTAATTGATGTTTTAGATAAATTAATAAGAATGGGTGTTGTTGTTAAAATAAGTCCTATTAATGATTCTAATAATAAAAAGAAATTTGGATATTATATATCTGATAATTTATCTTTATTTTATTATAGATATATATTTAAATATTTATCTCAAATGAAAATAATGAATGCTGATTTTTTCTATTCTAAATATATTGAGCAAGATTTTGAACAACAATATGTTCCACATGTTTTTGAAACTATATGTATGCAATATTTGATTAGAAAAAATAAAAAAGGTGAAATTAATCCTATTTTTGAAAAGATTGGAAAATATTATTATGATAATCCTAAAGAACATACAAATGGAGAATTTGATGTTGTAACTCAAGATGAAAAAGGATATGTTTTTTATGAAGCCAAGTTCAGAAAGAATCCTATAAACGCTAGTATAATTGAAAATGAAATTAAACAAGTAAAATCAACCGGTTTAAATTGTTATAAATATGTGTTTATATCTAAATCTGGCTTTCAATTTGAAAATAATGAAAATGTTGATTTTATTGATTTAGATAATCTTTATGATTTAGAAAAATAATTGTATATAAAAAATTATAATATTTATTGTTTGAATATTTAATTTAACATTTTTATAAAATAAATTACAAATTTAAAACCCTAGTTGTTTCTAAATTTTTAATTTCAAAAGAACCATCATTAAGTTCATTCAATCTTTGGTTTAGATCTTTTAGAAGAGAAAGAATTTTAAATTTATTATTTTTTCATTTTTTTATTTTCCTCCTTTAATAAGCAAATATTTATAAATTAATTTATTATTTTATTATATTAGATTAAAAGATTTATGTAACAAATATTACATATATGTTTATTAAGTTAACGTTTATTTAAAGTAATATTAAGTGATAAAGAATATATTGTATAATGTTATTAATTGGAGAATTAATTTATGAAAGAAAATAGAAAATTAGTTAAAGATGTGTTGAAAGATATTAAACAAGATATGACTGATGAAGAAATTATTGCTTTATTAGCAGATAGTAAAATATCTACAAATCCTAATAAAGAAAAAGATTATACATTTGGTCAAAAAGCTGCTGATGGTATTGCAAAATTTGCAGGTAGTTGGGCTTTTATTTTTACTTTTGTAGGAGTGCTTATTGCTTGGATGGTTATTAATATTATTCTTGCTACTAATGCTTTTGATCCATATCCATTTATTTTACTTAATTTAGTTTTATCATGTGTCGCAGCTATTCAAGCTCCTCTTATTATGATGAGTCAAAATCGTCAAGAAGAAAAAGATCGTCGTAGAGCAGAAAATGATTATAAAGTTAATTTAAAAACTGAAATCATGATTGAAGATTTATATGATAAAATTAATATTATTCTTGCTAAACAAACTGCTTTAGAAAAACGATTAAATAAAAAAGAAAAAGATTTATGATTAAAAATTTATTTCTTCTTTATGTGTTACAAATTATTTTTTGTTCTATTATATGATAAAATTAAATCAAGAAATTAGGTATATATGAGTAAAGAGTATATGAAGAAGAATGCGATTTTTTTGGCTTAGAAAGTAGCTTAGTTGTAGATACTAAAACTGGAGTTACATATTTAATAATTAGAAATACTTTTGGCTCTATTATAACTCCACTTTTAAACGCTGATGGAAAACATATCATAACTAACGTTGAAGAAATTAAACAAATAGTTGATTTATTATTTATCTCTTGATATGATGCTCATGTCAAGAGATATATTTGACTTTATAAAATCGTAATATAAAACAAAATATGATTAATTAATTATTCAATGAGTAAATAAATAATCATTAATGATTTATATAATTATTTTATAAATAATATAATTTTTAATAATTTTTTATATCTCTTGCTTTAGTTTTTTCTATTACAAGGAGGGTTTTTAAATGAAAGACTTAAGCACTTATATTAAAGAAGTACAAAATCAAATTGATTATCAATTTGAAAATGAAGATTTGCTTTATCAAGCATTTACAAGAAGTTCATACGCTAATGAAAATGGTGGAATGGATAATGAAGAATTAGAATTTTTAGGAGATCAAGCTCTAGATTTTATTGTTACTAAAATTCTTACTTATCGTTATGGCCATTTAAATAGTGAAGATGAAGATTTTGATAATAATAATGAATATGATGAATTCTTTTTTGAAGGTCAAGATGAAGGATCGTTAACTATATTAAAATCAAAATTAGTTAATAAACAAATGTTAGCAAGAAGAATTGATATTCTAAATTTTAATCAATATTTATTTATGGGCGAAGGAGATAAAAAAGATCATAAAGAAAATGAACCTTCTATTAAAGAAGATTTATTTGAAGCAATAATAGGTGCAGTAGTGGTTGATTCAAATTGGAATATAGATAAATTACAAGATGTAGTAGAAGCTATGCTTAATATTGATTATTATTTAGAAAATGGATTTGATAATGATTTAGATTATATTTCTTTAATTCAAGAATGGAATCAAAAAGAAAATGGAGAAATACCAATGTATTCATATAATCAAAATTATGATAATTCATTTAATGCTTATTTAATACTTAAAACAAAAAGAGGAAATACTAGGTATTTAGGAACTGGTTATAGTAAAAATGAAGCAAGAAATAAATGTGCTGAAAATGCTTATTTAGATATTGAAGAACATAATGAATTATGGTCAATAAATGATGAATTACCTGAAATAATTAATATGGATAATGCTATTAATTTATTACAAGAATTAGCCCAAAAAGGATATCAAAATATGCCTATTTATAATATTGATGAAAAGCCTTCATTTGATGAAAAAGGTAATCAATTATGGTCATGTACATGTATTCTTAATGATAAAAACATTTCTTATACTGCTACTAGTTCATCTAAAAAAGACGCTAAAAAATATGCAGCATATTTAGTATTATGTGAAGAATTTAATTTAGTAAATATTTATGAATAGATAAAATATTTAGTTATTAAAAAGATGTGAAATAAAAGTAACATCTTTTTTTATAAATTTTTAATAGTTAATAATAATTTATTTGATAATTATAATATTTTTTATGTGGTTAAAAATAATATAAATTATATTTAACTGCAAGTTTTTTGATTAAAAACTTGCAATTAGAATAAAAACATATAATAAAGTCATGAAATATTTAATGTGATAATAAATCATTTAATTTATAATCTTACAATTAATGAAACTCTTTATGTTATAAAATTTTTTTAATATTTTAAAAGAAATAAGATTTTAAATTTTTATAAAAACTACTTCTATTCATATTAAGAGCAGACAAAGCGTCAGCTAATGTTATTTCTTTATTTTTATATTTATTTGCTATATTTTTAAAATTATTTGGAAGAATTATTTTTGGTCTTCCAAGATGTTTTCCTTTTTCTTTAGCAATCCTTATGCCTTCTGCTTGACGTAATTTAATATTATCTCTTTCATTTTCAGCTACAAAAGATAATATTTGAAGAACAATATCGCTTATAAATTTTCCAATAAGATTTCTTCCTTCGGCTCTAGTATCAAGAAGTGGCATATCTAGTACTTGAATATCAACATTTAAAATATTAACAAGTGTTCGCCATTCTTCAATAATCATATCATAATTTCTTCCTAATCTATCAATACTTTTAATTATTAATAAATCACCTGATTTTAACATATTTTTTAATTTTTGATATTCATTTCTATCAAAATCTTTTCCACTTTGTTTATCGATAAAAATATTTTTGTTGTCTAATCCTTGCGCATACATGCAATTAAGTTGTCTATCAATATTTTGTTCTTTTGTACTTACTCTTATATATCCATATTTCATATAATCACCTCTAAATGATTATATCAAAATAATTTTTATCTATTTAATTCTAAGAATATAATTAAAAATGCATAAGAATAACTAAATAAGAAATTATATTAAGAATTTAAATGTTTTCATTAAGTAAAAAACCTATTATATGAACAATTTTAATACCATTAATATTACCACATGCATAATCATCAAGTGTAACAACCAATTTACTTTTATAGATTTATATATGAAATCAGGATTATATATAGCAGAAATTGTTAAAAGATTATATAGAAGTGAAAATATGAAAAAATTATATCCAAATGAAGCTGATAGATTAAATCATATTTTTGCTAAACAAGTATATGGACTTGCACCAACAGAAATTATTTATAAAATTGCATCTTCATTTATTTTAGGCTTTAGTGATAATATTAAAATAGAAAAAAATAATTTAAAACAATTTGATTCTTTATCTTACGCTCAAGATGGAACATTAGAAGAAAAACTAGATGAAATATTTAAATAAATTTTATTCATAAATAATATTAAATTTTTTTAATAATAAAGACTTGTTTTTTAGTGATTAACTAGATATGAGTCTTTTTTATTAAAATGTGGTATTGCTTAACATAAATATTTATATTAAAATATAAGTTAATAAGACACTAATTATTTTTATTTAATTCATTT
>CAJKZK010000109.1 GCA_905204225.1 uncultured Bacillota bacterium | reverse complement strand
AAGTAAATTAATAATTAAATCTTTTAATAATAAAGAAGATATTCTTTTAATTAAAGTAAAATCTAAATTATATAGTTTATATCAATATCAAGAAAAAAAGGAATAATATTATCTATGACCATTTTTTCTTCATCTATTGATTATGCTAAAAGGGTGGATATTGTTAAGACTGAATTAGGGTTATAAGTGCCAATTTAGCGCCAAAATTAAATTTTTTTAAATAATTAAAACATTAAGTTATATATAATAATCAATATATTACGAGGTGTTTTTTATGAATAATGATTTTAATGATTTACTTCAAGATGCTTTAGACATGCCTTATGAAGAAAAAATTAATTTAACAAAAGAAGCTGTCGATAAATTATATAATGTTTTAATTACAAATAATAAAGATGAAGCAATGCCAGATATGTTAAAAATTTTTGGCTATTTTATTAAATTAGATAACATTATTGCTTTTGATGAAATTCAATTATTAATTGATACAATGGGTTTAACTATTTCTGGACAACAATTAAATCTTTATTTTAAAGATATGGATTTTGAAGAAGCAGAAAATAGAGTATTTTATTTTAAAGCTGCTCTTGATGATGAAAATGTTAATGATTTATTAATGATTGGCTTAATGGTATGCGCTAGTGATGAACAAGCTGCTCTTGATGAATTATTCCATAACTAGGTGATTATTATGCTTGGTAATAGATTCCTTAGATTGCTTACTAGCATTTTGATTTCAGTTGGTTTATTGATTTTAATTTTTATTGTTTTTCCTATTTTTTGTTCTAATCCTAATATAGGTGGATCAAGAGTTTTCGAAATGTATGCAGGAATTTTTATAATAACTATTGCAGGAGGTTTAGTATATCAAATATTAGGTGATATTTTAGATATATCAATTCTAGATAATGGTTTTGGAGTTGTTTTAAAAAGAATTATTTTTATAATTGTAATGATTTTTTCAATGATTTTATCTATGACTTGTATTGAAAGTTTTGGTGGCCATAATGATACTGATCCTGATTTGTTTTCAATAATTATTGTTTTTGCAGGAATTATTTCACCGGGAATAAACTCATTTGCTTGGTTAATTACAACTTCTAAAGATGTAGATGCCGAATATGATCCTTTCTTTACTCCTATTAGTATTGGTATTAGTTTTGTTTTATCAATAATATTGTGTTTAATATTTAGAGAAATAAAAACATTAAAGACAATTCTAATTATTATTTTAGTTGCTAATATCATAATAATGGGAATTTATAGATTTAAAGTAGGTGGAGCTTTTGAAGAATTTGGTGATTCAAGCTTAGGTGGATTTTATGTGGGGGTTATCTGGTGGAACAAGTGGAAGCAGTTATTCAAGTGGAAGCAGTTATTCAAGTGATAATAGAAAACATGATGGAATATTTTTCAATCAATTATCAATGACCATGCATAGTATTGCTAATCAATATTCTGGAAGTATAAGCCATGGGGATAGTTATATAGATGTATCAGTTAGAGCGTCAATTATTTCAAATACAATAGAATTTACAATAAATGGACGATATAATATAGGCTCAACAACTATAAATAATGGTCAATACGCGATAGATACTGAACTTAGATATTTATCAAATGATTATGTTAATTTAAAAAAAGAAATATTTCAAGATGCTACATATGCATTAAATGATTTAAAATCAGATTATAGTGATTATGATGGAAGAATGAAAATAAGAATAATACTAAATGATCCAACAAGATATTAGACCTTGTTGGATGAAAAATACTTTCTTAAAAAAAGCATATAATAATTAAAAAACCAAACTTTTATATAAAAAAAACAAAATCTTTTGTATAATAAGCCATATGATATTCGGAAAGTATGTTAACAGATTTTATTTTAAATATTTTTTACACTTCTTTATAGGAGTGCTTTTTTTAATACTTGTTGATTATGTGCAATTATTAGTTCCTCAAATTATTGGTGATTTATCAAGAGCTAATGATAATGGAACATTGACTGAAATAATGATTAATCAAGGAGCATTAAATATATTTTATGTGGCAATATTTATGTTCACTGGAAGATTTATTTGGAGAGTAAGTATCCTATCAGGAGCGTTTAATATTGCTAGCGATTTAAGAGAAGATATGTTTGTTAAATGTGAAAAATTATCACAAAGATTTTATCAAGAAAATAAAGTTGGAGCGGTGATGTCATATTTTACTAATGATTTAGATACTATTCAAGAAGCATATGGATGGGGAACTGTTATGCTTGTTGATTCGATTTTTCTAACTATATTAACTTTTTATAAAATGCTAAAAATAAATTTATCTTTATCTTTAATTTGTTTAATTCCTTTAATTTTATTATGTATATTTGCTTATTTTATCGATAATAAAATAGAAAAAATTTATAATGATAGACAAAAAGCATTTGAAAGAATGTCTGATTATGTACAAGAATTGTTTACTGGTTTAAGAGTTATTAAAGCTTTTGTAAGTGAAATTAAAGAAGCTATTAGATTTAAAAAAGTTAATGAAGAAACAAAAAATAAAGATTTAGCTTTAGTTAAGTTTTCTGCTTTTTTAGATACAGGTTTTTCTATATTAATTGAAGGAATGACGGTTGTTGGCTTAACATATGGTGCATTTTTAGTTTATCAAGGTGTTTATGGTGATAATAATGTTAACTTTACTAGAGCAGACATGATTGAATTTGTTGGTTATTTTAACACTATTATTTGGCCTATGATTGCTTTAGGACAAATTGTTGCGTTAAGATCAAGAGCTAAAACTTCTTTAAAAAGAATATCTAATTTATTAGATGAAAAAATTGATGTAATGGATCTTCCTACAAGTAAAAAAATTGATAAATTAAAAGGCAAAATAACATTCAAAAATTTTTCATATTCTTATTTAAATAATGATGTTTATCAATTAGAAAATATTAATTTAGAAATAAATGTTGGTGAAAATATTGGTATAGTCGGTAAGATTGGTTCTGGTAAAACAACACTTGTTTCATCGTTATTAAGATTAGATAATTTTAAAAAAGGAACATTATTCTTAGATGATAATGATATCATGGATCTTAAGATAAAAGATGTTAGAAATAATATTAGTTTTGTTCCCCAAGATAATTTTTTATTTTCTACTTCTATAGAAGATAATGTAGCTTTTTCTGAAGATGAAATAAAAAAAGAAAAAGTAATAGAAGCATGTAAATTTGCTGATGTAGATAATAATATTGTTGATTTTATTGATGGATATAAAACTTTAGTTGGAGAAAGAGGAGTTACTTTATCAGGTGGACAAAAACAAAGAATTAGTATTGCTAGAGCGTATTTAAAAGACTCTCCAATTATGGTTTTAGATGATTCAGTTAGTGCAGTTGATGTCAAAACTGAAGAAAAAATATTATCAAATATTAAAGAAAAAAGAAAAGGAAAAACAACTATTTTAGTCTCTTCAAGAGTGTCTACAGTTGAACACCTTGATCGTATTATTGTTTTAAATGAAGGTAAAGTAGAAGCTTTTGATACACATGAAAATTTATTAAAAATATCACCAACTTATAAAAGAATGGTTGATTTACAAAAATTAGAAGAATCGTTAGGTGAAAAAAATGGATAAGATTGATTTAACCTTAACAAAAAAATATACCGATAGAGAAATTTTAAAAAGAACATTTAAATATATTGCACCATATAAATGGAAATTTGTTTTAGGCATCTTTTTAATTCTTTTGAATGTAGTTTTTAATTTATTAACACCTAGAATTATTGGTGCATATATAAATGCTTTAGATGTTTCTAATTTATATGAAGGAGCATTAAAAACAATATTTATTTATTGTATTTATTATTTTATAGTTATAGTAATAAATATGTTATTAACTTATATAGAAACTATAATTATTCAAAAAGCAGGTCAAAATATTATTTTTAATTTAAGACAACAAGTTTTTGAAAAAATAGAAACTTTTTCTCAAGAACAATTAAATAAAATACCAGTAGGAAGATTGGTTACTAGAGTAACTAGTGACACTAATGCCTTAAATGAATTATATACAACAGTTTTAGTTAATTTATTAAAATATAGTCTTTTATTAATTGGAATTATTGTTAATATGTTTATGATCAATTATGTTCTAGCGGGATATATGATGTTAATCATGGTATTAATTATTATATTAACTATTATATATCGACATTATTCACAAAAAGCTTTTCAAAATGAAAGAAAACAAATATCTAATTTAAATACATTTTTATCAGAAAATCTTTCTGGTATGAAATTAATACAAACATTTAATCAAGAAAATAAAAAGAAAAAAGAATTTGATGTTACAAATAAAAATTTAGTTAAAGCTAAAAGGAATGTAATGTTTGTTTTTGCTTTATATCGTCCTTTAATTTCTTTCTTATATTTTTCAGCAATAGCGTTAGTCTTTTTAATTGGTTTCCCAATGGTTAAAGAAGGAAAAGTAATATTTGGTACAATATTTAATTTTGGTTTATTAATTTCTTTTTATAATTATACAGATAATTTCTTTGGACCTATTCAAAATATTTCTGAACAATTTGATAAATTACAAGCAGGTATAGTAGCAAGTGGAAGAATATTTAATATTTTAGATATGGAATCCACTATTGTTAATGATAAAGAACCATTAATTATTGATAAATTTAAAGGTAAAATAGAATTTAAACATGTTTATTTTGCTTATGAAAATGAAGATTGGGTCCTTGAAGATGTTTCTTTTGTAATTAATCCAAAACAAACAGTAGCCTTTGTAGGTGCGACAGGCTCAGGTAAATCAACAATTTTATCATTGATTGTAAGAAATTATGATATACAAAAAGGTGAAATATTAATCGATGATATTGATATAAAGAAAATAGATATTAAATGTTTAAGAAGTAAAATTGGTCAAATGTTACAAGATGTTTTTATTTTTTCAGGTACTATTTTAGATAATATTACTTTATTTGATCAAACAATTTCTTTACAAGATGTTAATAACGCCATTAAGTATGTTAATGCTGATAAATTTATTTTAAAAATGAAAGACGGTTTAAATACTGAAGTAAGTGAAAAAGGTAGTAATTTTTCAAGTGGTCAAAGACAACTTATATCTTTTAGTAGAACTATTGTTCATAATCCTCAAATATTAATATTAGATGAAGCTACTGCAAATATTGATACAGAAACAGAAGCATTAATTCAAGATTCTTTAGAAAAAATGAAAAATATTGGTACAATGCTCATCGTAGCTCATAGATTATCAACAATTCAACATGCTGATAATATTATTTGTTTAGCTAAAGGAAAAATACTTGAACAAGGCAATCATCAACAATTATTATCTAAAAAAGGATATTATTATAAATTATATTTATTGCAATTTGAAAAGAATATTTAACAAAATGGGGGGCTAGTAATTTAATTAATCATAATATATAATTAAATTAGATAAATTAATTGGAGGGAAAAATGATAAGTACAATGGTTTTTATGAATGTGTATTTGTTATTTGTAATATTGCTTAGGTCAGTTTACAAGGAACTACACGCAGACCACGAAACGGGGGCTGCTGACAA
>CAJKZK010000108.1 GCA_905204225.1 uncultured Bacillota bacterium | reverse complement strand
CTAGAATAGCGATTTATTATTTTTTTGTAAGTGTGTTAAATTTTGACGTATACGAATAAACAGGATTTATAGTAATATAATGATTTAATATTATCTAAAGGTATTCCTACTACTATTTATAATAAAAAAAATAGCCGATATTTTGGTATCGGCTATACTTAACTATAATGGAGCGAGCGACGGGAATCGAACCCGCATAGCAACCTTGGCAAGGTTGTGTTCTACCACTGAACTACGCTCGCATTAGTAGGTCAGCATTAGTAATTATATAGAATAGCAATATTCATTGCAAGTAGTTTTTAATAATTTATTTATTTTTTGTTAATTTGTTGGTTGAATAAGTAAATTAACTATTTATTTATTTATTTTTCTTTAAACAATGAATATATTCGATAGTATAATCTTTTAAATAATTTCTACTATTATCTGCTTTAAATCTTTTATGCTTTTTTTCATAACAAGTATATTCACCATATTTAGAAAAGATTTCTTTAATATTTTCAATTGGTATAATTCCTTCATCATTATAAGAAAGCAAAATATATTTAAATTTAGCTTTTTTTATTAAAGATTCTAAAGCTTTAGGTGCTTCTTTTTTGATACAAAATTTTGATTTTTTTGTTTCTTCAATTCTTATACCGGTCTTTCCTTTGATTTTTGGAGAATCATATAAAGCAATAGTCTCTAAAATATGATAGTTTGTATCATATTTTCTAGAATTATATGGAGGATCAAGATATAAAATATCTCCAGATATATGCTCTATTAATTCATCTGCGTCTTCATTAGTAGCAAAATAAAAGCAATCATTATTTTGTATGTTTAATTCTAATGGTTTCATTTCTAATTCTTTTTGGGCAGTTTTTTTTATATCCTTCAAAAATGCCTCATAAACAGAAG
Source organism: uncultured Bacillota bacterium (assembly GCA_905204225.1). Taxonomy (GTDB): domain Bacteria; phylum Bacillota_I; class Bacilli_A; order RFN20; family CAG-449; genus CAG-449. The sequence goes on along the minus strand of CAJKZK010000108.1, from coordinate 4,760 downwards.
CAGTATTAGCAATTTTATCACTAGCTTCTACTAAATTTGCAATTAAATAAAAATATTCTTTTTCAGTAATTAAACCATTTTTACGCCATTTTTTTATTTTTAAACGAATAGCATCAATTTTTTTTGCATTATAATCAGTAAAATACAAACGTTGGAATTCATTATTTTTAGTACCTTCTAAACAATAATTTTTATATATAAATCCTTTTCTTCCTTTTATATTGTTCAAATAAATAAAAGGGTCATCAATATTAATTTTCTTTAAATTTTCAAATTTGATTTCACCATTATTTTCTATCATTGCTTTAGCTAATACATAAGAAAAATATTGTATATCATTAGAAATAACGCTATAACCTTTTTCTTTAAAATAATTTCCTACTACACCTGTACCAGAAAAAATATCACATAATATTAAATTTTCTTTTTTTTCAACTTCTTTAAGAATAACTTCTTCAATAAATTCTAATAACGATAATTTTGAGCCAATGTAATTCATAGGTTAATTATAACAAATATTTATTTTAATTAAAATATTTATTTACTCCAATTAATACAAGCATTAACAGCTTTATGCCAATTATAAATGTATTCTTCTCTTATTTTATTATCCATGTTCGGAACAAAAACATTATTTTTATTTTTTAATTTAATAATTTGGTCTAAAGAAGAGAATATTCCTTCCTTTAAGCCTGCTAAAAACGCTACACCTAAAGCTGTACTTTCCATTATTGATGGTCTTATAACTTCTGTATTTATAATATCTGCTTGAAATTGCATCAAAAAATTATTTTGTGAAGCACCACCATCAACTTTTAAATTATTTAATTTTAATGAAGTGTCTTTTTCCATAGCTTTTATAACATCTAATGTTTGATATGCAATTGCTTCTAAAGCCGCTCTAATAATATGATTTCTAGTAACACCTCTAGTTAAACCAAATATTGTTCCTCTAGCATACATATCCCAATATGGAGCACCAAGCCCAGTAAAAGCAGGAACAATATAAACCCCATTATTTGAATTCACTTTACTAGCAAAATATTCTGAATCACTAGATTCAACAATAAATCTTAATTCATCTCTTAACCATTGAATTAATGCTCCTCCTACAAAAATGGAGCCTTCTAATGCATATTGAATTTTATTATCATAAGTAGCCGCAATAGTAGTTAGTAATCCATGTTTAGATACTACAAATTTGTCTCCAATATTCATTAATAAAAAGCAACCAGTTCCATAAGTATTTTTAATTTCCCCTTCTTTAAAACAAGTTTGACCAAATAATGCTGCTTGCTGATCACCTGCAACCCCTGAAATAGGAATATTTCTACCTAAAATTGATACTTTTCCAAAATCATCACTTGAATTCTTTACTTTAGGTAACATTGATAATGGTATATTAAAATATTCACACAATTTTTTATCCCAAGTTAATGTTTTAATATTAAATAACATTGTTCTAGATGCATTAGTATAATCTGTTGCAAAAACTTTCCCACCAGTTAATTTCCATATTAACCAAGTATCAACGGTACCAAACAAAAGATTACCTTTTTCAGCTTCTTGTTGTGCACCTTCGACATTATCTAATATCCATCTTAATTTTGTTGCAGAAAAATATGCATCTAAAACTAAACCAGTATTTTGTAAAACATATTCTTCTAAATGGTCTTTTTTCATTTGTTCAACTATAGATGATGTTCTTCTACATTGCCATACTATAGCGTTATAAATTGGTTTACCTGTATTTTTATTCCAAACAATAGTAGTTTCTCTTTGATTAGAAATACCAATAGTTTTCACTTTATTTATATCTATACCACTTTTAGCAATTGCTTCAATTAAAACGGCATATTGAGAAGCATAAATTTCCATTGGATCATGTTCGACCCATCCTGGTTGAGGATATATTTGAGGAAATTCTTTTTGAACAATTTCAATAATTCTGGCTTCTTCATCAAATACAACCGCTCTTGAAGATGTTGTACCTTGATCTAGAGAGATAATATATTTATTTTCTTTTTCCATAAAAATGTCCTTTTTTTAATTATATAATTATATATTAATTATTGCAAAACTATGTTTTAAGATAAATATGTATTTTTATATAAAAATATAAAAAAATCTAATTATAATAAATATATATAGATAAATGTAAACTTGTATTTTTTTTACTTGCAAAAATAATTCTTATATCTTAATATTGTTAATGCTAGAGGAACTCATACTACCTACCATTCTTATACCCCTCTAGCAGGCCCTATGTGAATAGGACCTTTACAATAAAAAATAACGCACTTTTCAGTGCGTTTTTTATTATTTTAATAATTCAAGAATATCTTCTTTAGGTCTATAACCAACTGAAGTTTTAATCACTTTTCCATTTTCCATTATTACAACAAGTGGAATGCTTGTTACATGGAACATTTGAGCAAGTTCAGCTTCATCATCGACATTAACTTTACATACTTTAACATCTGTTTCTTCTTCAGCAATTTCTTCAATGACAGGGCCGAGCATTCTACAAGGATTGCACCAAGGAGCCCAAAAATCAATTAAAACTTTGCCTTTATAATCCATGACTTCTTCTTTAAAATTATTTTTATTTAAATGTAATACTTCCATTTTTTTTACCTCCTTAAGTAAAATCATTATATGATATTTTAAACATATAATTAATAGTTTTCACAATTTAATTCAAAATATGCTTGAGGTTTTGAACAAACAGGACATATTTGAGGTGCTTTGTTACTAATAATAATATTTCCACAATTTCTACATTTCCAAACATAAAGTCCTGTTTTCTTTTGAAAAACTTCATTATTAATCAAGTTTTCTAATAATTTTTTATATCTATCTCGATGTTGTTTTTCTATTTCAGCTACTAATTGAAATTTATTAGCTATATCTAAAAAACCTTCTTGAATAGCTATTTTGCTAAATTCTTTATACATTTCGCTATATTCATAATCTTCACCATTTATCGCGTCAGTTAAATTATCTTGAGTATTTTTTATTCCACCTAGTGCGTTAAGCCAAATTTCTGCATGTTCTTTTTCGTTGTTTGCAGTTTCATTAAATATCGCTCCTATTTGTTCATATCCTTCTTGAGATGCAATAGCAGCAAAAAAATTATATTTATTTCTTGCTTCTGATTCACCAATAAACGCTCTCATAAGATTTTTTTCAGTTTGTGAACCAATTAATTTTGATGGTGTTGTTTTATCCATAATTTTCTCCTTTTTATATTATTATTCTTTGAATTATGGAAAACATACATTATTGTTGAAATTGTGAATTATATAAATTGTAATAAAAGCCTTTCTTTTTTAATAATTCTTGATGATTACCTTGTTCAATAATATGGCCTTCATTCATAACAATGATTATATCTGCTTCTTTAATAGTAGATAATCTATGTGCAACAATAAATGAAGTTCTACCTTTCATCATTTTATTAAATGCATCTTGTATTTTTAATTCTGTTCTTGTATCAATAGAAGAAGTAGCTTCATCAAGAATTAACATTGGTGGTAAATTAACCATTACTCTAGCAATACAAATTAATTGTTTTTGACCTTGTGATAATAACCCATTATTATCATCAACAATAGTATTAAAGCCATCTTTTAAAGTAGTAACAAAATTATATATATGACTTTGTTTAGCAATCTCAATTAATCTTTCTTCACTTATTTCTTTTCCCATCAAAATATTATCTTTAATTGATGCATGACGAAGATATGTTTCTTGTAGAACCATTCCATAATTATCTCTAATTGAATTTCTTTGTAAATCTCTTAAATCATAATTATCAATTGAAATTGAGCCATCTACAACATCATAAAATCTCATAAGTAAATTAATTAAAGTAGTTTTTCCACATCCTGTAGGACCAACAATCGCTATTTTTTGTCCATGTTTTACTTTTAAATTAAAATTTTCAATTAAATGTTGATTTTCGACATAAGAAAAATAAATATTTTTAAGTTCTACATCTCCAATGGCATTTTCTAATTTATAAGCATCTTTTTTATCTTGTATCTCTTCATCTTCATCTAACAAATCATATACTCTAGATGCACAAGTTAAAGCATTTTGAAGCTCAGTAACAACGCTTGATATATCATTAAATGGTTTTGTATATTGACTTGCATAAGATAAAAATGTAGTTAACATACCAGTAGTAAAAACTAATGAATGATCTAAGTTTTTAGTATTAATACAAATAATTGAACCTATTAAGCAAATTAAAGCATACACTAAAGCATTAACAAATCTAGTAGTAGGATTAACTAATGAAGAAAAGAAATTAGCTTTTAATGACGCTACTTCTAAACGTGATGATATTTCTTCAAATTTCTTTTGATTTGCTTCTTCATGATTAAATGCTCTAACAATCTTTTGGCCATTAACCATTTCTTCAATAAAAGCAGTTTGTTCACCTTTTAAAATAGATTGATTAGCAAAATATTTATGAATCTTTTTAGATATAAATTTAGCAACAAATAATGATAAAGGAGTTAAAACAACAACAGTTAAAGCCATTTCCCATTTCATTGTAAACATAAAAATCAATGTTATTGCAATTGTAACAACACCAGTGAATACTTGATTAAATCCTAATAACAAACCATCAGATATAGTTTCAACATCACTAATAATTCTAGAAACAATATCTCCATACGAATGATTATCTAAATATTTTAAAGGTAAATTTTGAATTTTTTGAATAGCTTGATTTCTTAAATCTCTAG
>CAJKZK010000107.1 GCA_905204225.1 uncultured Bacillota bacterium | reverse complement strand
TTAATAATTAAATCATTTAATATAAAAAAAACTCATTGTAACATGAGTTTTTTTTAAAATAATTATGATAGCTTTTAAAATTTTTGAATGGATAGCTATTATTTACTTAAGAAAGCTTTATAAGCTAAATATGCTTCATAAACATCAGCTTTAGAAACAATTTCCATTGGAGCGTGCATGTTGAATACTGCTATACCAGCATCAAGAACATTCATATTATAATTTCCTAAAATATAAGCGATTGTTCCTCCGCCACCTTGATCAACTTTACCAAGTTCAGCTGTTTGGAAATGAATTTGTTCTTCATCAAGAATTTTTCTAACCCATGCAACATATTCAGGATTAGCATCATTTGATCCTGATTTACCTCTTGCACCTGTATATTTATTAAATACAATACCACGATTGAAATATGCAGCATTTTTAGGATCGTTTACAGAAGCAAATAATGGATCAAAACCTGCAGAAACATCACTAGATAACATTTTTGAATTTGTCATAGCTTTCTTTAAATCAAGATAAGAATGATATCCCATTGTATCTAATAAAAGAGCAATTACATCTTCAAAATATTTTGATTGAGCACCTGTAGCGCCAACAGAACCAATTTCTTCTTTATCTACTAAAATACAGCATGATGTATATTCAACTTCTTCTTCATCAAGAATTGCTCTTAATGAAGTGAAAGCACAAACTCTATCATCATGACCATATCCTGCAACCATTGATCTATCAAGACCATAATCTCTTGCTTCACCTGCAGGAACTACCTCAATTTCACTTGATAAGAAATCTTCTTCTTCAATATCATATTTATCTTTTAATAATTTTAATACATTCTTTTTAACAGCTTCTTTTTCTTCACCTTTAACTGGCATAGAACCAATAGTTAAATCTAAATCCTCGCCTTCAATTACTTTACTTGCAGGTTTTTGTAATTGGTCAGCTGATAAATGAATTAATAAATCTGAAATTCCGAAAACTGGATCACCTTTTTCTTCACCAATATTAACATCAACTGTAGATCCATCTTTTTTAATTACTACACCATGTAAAGCTAGAGGAATAGTAACCCATTGATATTTTTTAATTCCACCATAATAATGAGTGTCAAGTAAAGCAAAATCATCTTTTTGATATAATGGATTTTGTTTTACATCTAATCTAGGAGAATCAATATGAGCTCCTAAAATTCTTAATCCATCAACAAGTGGTTTAGAACCAATTTTGAATAAAACTATATTTTTATTTTTATTAATCGCGTATATTTTATCACCAACTTTAATTTCTTTGTGTTGATTAATAATATCATCTAATAAAATAAAACCTTTTTCTTGTGCAAGTTTTGTTGCTTGTTTAACACATAATCTTTCTGTCTTTCCATAAGAGAGAAAAGCTTTATAATCTTCATTAAAATTTTGTATTGAAGATAATTTTTCATCCGAACAATGTTCGTATATGTTTTTTGAATACATTTATAATCACCTCTTACAAACATAATAAATTTTAATTTATTAAAAAACAAGTAATAAAGTGGTTTTTATAAAGTTTGCTTTGTCTAACTGACGCAATATTTATTTAAAAAAATCTTTTTATTGAAATTATTTTTATTAAAAGGTAGTATAAAAATAGTCAAATGACATTTTCAATGAAAAAGATTAGTAATAATTTATTTAATTAAATTAGAGACTTAATGTTTGGTGAAAATTAAGAATTAATAAATTATGAAATACACTTTGGAGAAAAATTAATTAAATGAGTGCCCTAAAGGGAACTAAGGTGGTACCGTGCTAATTTGCACCCTTAGATTTAGGAGAAAAAATGAGATTAATTGATGAATTAAAAGCTAGAGAGCTTTTCTTTGCTACAACTGATGATAGTTTTGGCGATTTTTTAGAAAATAATAAGATAACTTTTTATTTAGGAGCTGACCCAACAGGTGATTCTTTGCATGTTGGCCATTTAGTAACATATTTAGTTGCTAAAAGATTACAAAATCATGGTCATCATCCTGTTTTATTAATTGGTGGGGCAACTGGATTAATTGGTGATCCAAAAATGCAAGGTGAAAGAAAGATGTTAGATACATCAATCACTTTAAAAAATTCTAGTTGTTTAGAAAAACAAGTTAGAGAAATTTTTGGCTTTGAAAAAGTTGTTAATAATTTTGATTGGATTCATAAAATTGATGTAATTAGTTTCTTAAGAGATTATGGAAAAGAATTTAATGTTAATTATATGATTAATAAAGATACAGTTAAATCTAGATTAGAAACAGGAATTTCTTATACAGAATTTTCTTATCAAATTTTGCAAGCATTAGATTGGAATTATTTATATCAACATGAAAATTGTAATGTTCAAATTGGTGGGCAAGATCAATGGGGAAATATGACAAGCGGTATTGAATTAATTAGAAAGAAAAATGGTCCTGATGCTAAAGTATTTGCTTTAACAATTCCATTAATTTTAAAATCTGATGGTACTAAATTTGGAAAATCTGAAGGTGGAAAGTCAGTTTGGCTTGATAAGAAAAAAACATCTCCTTATGAATTTTATCAATTTTGGATAAATACTCCAGATAATGAAGTTATTAAAAGATTAAAACAATTCACATTTTTATCATTGGAAGAAATTTCTGAAATAGAAAAATCTTTCATTGCTGAACCACATCTAAGACTAGCTCAAAAAACATTAGCTAAAGAAATTACTACATTTGTTCATGGTGAAGAAGCTTATAAACAAGCTTTAAAAATTACTGAAGCATTATTTAATGGAAATATTAAAGAATTGACTAGTGAAGAAATTGAAATGGGATTTAATGAATTACCATCAAGCGAAGGAATTGATAATGAATTATTAATTGATGCATTAGTTAGAACATCTTTAGCATCATCTAAAAGAGAAGCTAGAGAATTTATTAAAGGTGGAGCGGTTACTGTTAATGGAGATAAAGTGACTGACTTAGAATTTATTCTTAATAAAAATTTAGCTATTGATAATAAATTTATTATTTTAAGAAGAGGAAAGAAAAAATATGGAATTGTTCGCTTCTAAAAAATTTAGAAGTACAATTTTAATTTGCTCAATCTTATTATGCTCATGTTTTAATGAGCATAATTTTGTTTTAATTGAAAGTAGATATAATACATCATTTGTTGATATAAATTATGATGAATTGAATGCTAAAATTAACTCTAAAGAAGATTTTTTATTATATATTTATTCTCCAAGTTGTTTAAGCTGTGAAGATTTTAAAATAATTATTAATAATTATATTTCTGATAATGATATTTTAATTTATGGATATAACATTCTTAATAAAGATATTGATAATTTAGTTAATTATAAATATACACCTACTTTAGTGTTATTTGAAAAAGGAAATGATAAATATTATTTTGATCAAGAAGATAATGAGAAAATGTTTTCTTCATCTAATAATTTAAAAGTTGAATTAGATAAATATTTAAAAATATCTAATAGATGTGAAATTGTTTCAGAAAATGATTTAGAAAAAGTTCTTCAAAATGATTGTTTGATATATTTTTATTATAGTAAATGTAGTGATTGTAGTTATTTTTATGAACATTTTTTAAAAGAAGAAATAGAAAAAGATTATTTTAAAAAAATTTATTTTTTTGATATGAAAGATTATTTTGCCTCTATTGATGATAATTATAAAAAATTTACAAAAAGATATGGATTATCTTTAGAAGGATCAAATTTGGGATATAAAAATGGAGTAGTTCCTACTTTACAATTAAGAAAAAATAATGAAATAAAAGAAAATGTTATCATCTATAATGATGAATTTGAAATAAATTATAAAGAAAATAAAGAAATTGAATCTATTAAAATGATTAATTCATATTATAAAGATAATCCTTTTTTAAATAATGTCTTTTTTTCAAAAGATAAATCAGCAAAAGAAGAATACCATGAATTAACTTTAAATTATTATATTGATAAAGTAAAAAATATTATTTCTAAATTTTAATTAAGTTGCTTTTTTTTATTTTGTATATTACTATTACTTGTGTAAATATTTTAACTATATTATACTATAAATAACTCGTCGTAAGGGGGAAAAAAGAATGAATGAAGAAAATTATCAAGAAGAAGGTTTATCTTTAAAAGATATCTTTTCTATTTTTAAATCACACTGGATTTCAATGGTAATAATCACTATTGTAGGTTTAGTATGTGGCGTGGGATTTGGAATGATAACTCCACCAAAATATCAAGCAAGCATGAGTGTATATATTAATAATTCAAGTGATTCTACTGATTCTGGAACCACTAGTGGTGATACAAAAATTGATAATGAATTAGTTAATAGTTTAAGATTAATAAATACTTTTAAAGCTTTTATTACTGAATCTGCTGTTAGTAAAAACGCAACAGAAAGATTAAAAGAAAATGAAGTATTAAAATCTAAAGGTTTAGAAATTACTGATAAGTATTATAAAAATATTATTAATGGCTTAAGTGCAAGTACATCTGGTGATAATACTTTATGTGTTGTTGTTAGTTATACATCTACTGATGCAACTGTGGCAAAAATTGTTATTGAAAATGTTATTTTATCCGCTAATGAAGTTGCAAAAAGTGGAGAATTAAAAATTTTTAAAGATAGAATTAATACAGTCTATCAATTTGAACAACTTGGAAATGGAAATTGTGCAGATGTAAGAAGAACATCAAAAGGAATACCAATGTATGCTGCTATTGGATTAGTTGGCGGATTAGTAATTGCAATTGCTTATGTTTTAATTAAAGATTTAGCAGATAATACATTAAGAGATAAATCTTTTGTTGAAAAGAAATATAATGTAAAAGTTATTGGTACAATTCCTGAATTTACGGAGGAAATAAAATAATGAAAAAAGATAAAGCAAATGTTATTGATAAAAAAGTCCTTATCAAAGATACATCTTCAACATATTCAGAAGCATTTCAACAATTGCAAGTAAATTTAGATTTTTCTTTTATTGGTGAAAAAAATAAAATTATTGCAGTTACTTCACCTTTAGCAAGTGATGGAAAATCAACTGTATGTGCTAATATAGCATATATTTATTCTAAAAAAAATTATAAAGTTTTAGTTATAGATTTAGATTTACGTAGACCATCTATTCATAGATTTTTTGATTTGACAAATGATATAGGTGTTACAGATTATTGTTCTGAAAAAGCAAAATTTGATGATATAATTAAACATTATGAAAATATAGATGTTATTACTGCTGGATCACATACTCCTTTCCCTGGTAAAGTTCTTGAATCAGATATATTATTTAATTTAATTAATTCTTTAAAAGAAAAATACGATATAATTTTAGTTGATACTCCACCAATTTTAGTGGTTTCAGATGCTTTAATTTGTTCTAAATTTGTTTCTCAATATTTAATAACAGTTTCATATGCAAAAACTAAAAAAGCTGATTTTGAAGAAACTATGAGACAATTAAAATCAGACAATAAAATTAAAATTGCAGGTGTTGTTTTTAATAAGAAAAAATATAAAAAGGATTCTTACGATTATAAAAATAAATATTATTAAAGGATAAAATAATGCTTAGAGATATTCATACTCATATTTTACCAGGTGTTGATGATGGTTCAAATTCATATGATATTTCTTCTAAAATGTTAGATTTAGAAATTTTAAATGACGTTAATGAAATTGTTTTAACTCCTCATTATCATCATAATTCTATTTCATGTTCTGATAAA
>CAJKZK010000106.1 GCA_905204225.1 uncultured Bacillota bacterium | reverse complement strand
TCTAGAATAGCGATTTATTATTTTTTTGTAAGTGTGTTAAATTTTGACGTATACTTATAATCTAATAAAATATTATTAATTAAGTTAATATTGTTTTATTATTATAAAAGTTTATTGTGTTAATGAAATTTTATCAATTCACTCACTAACTAATATCTAAAATCCACTTTCAATTTCTTTATGCTTGGATTTGAGTTACAAATTTAAGCAAACAAAAAGGTTTGAATAAGCATTTCTACTGTATCAAACCAATTATTTTATTATTATGGTGCTGGCTATAGGATTTGAACCCACGACCCACTGATTACGATTCAGTAGCTCTACCAACTGAGCTAAGCCAGCGCACCTAATATTATATAACATTATTTTTTTAATTAAAACACTAATATTTTTTAATTTTAAAACCATTATTAATTAATAAATAATAATAAGCTGTATAATTAGAAATTGTCCAAATTGATCCACCAGCTATATTTAAATCATCAATTAATGATAATTTATCTTCGATTGAGCTTGGATCATCAAATTGAACTTCATGTTTAATATTATCTTTAATATAATTAAAATATGGTGTTCTAGCTTCTTTATATCTTTTTATTTCAACATGATTATTATACGCTAGAGGAATCGCTTTAGGATTAGTAATGCTATTAGCTTTTTGTTTTTCTTTATATGGAATAATAAAATCATAACCATAATTAGGTATTCCCATGATTATTTTTTTATTATCCATTTTACTTTTCGCATATTCAAGGACTTCTTTAACTAAATTATATGGTGATACAGGCATACTAGGTCCAAATGTATATCCCCATTCATAAGTCATTAATATAACATGGTCAACATATTTACTTAATGATTCATAATCATGAGCAGTATATAATAATCCTTTTTGATTATCACTATTTTTAGGTGCTAAAGATATTGATAAATAATATCCTTTTTCTTTAAAAAATTGATTTGCTTTTTTAACAAATGCAATAAATAAATCTTTATCTTCTTGTTTAACATATTCAAAATCAATATTTAATCCATAATATCTTTTTTCTTTTAATATTTTATCAATATTAATAAATAAATTATTGATATTTTGGTTATTAGAAATTATTTCATGTGCTAGAGATGGAGAAAATCCTCCTTTATTTTTAGCGTTAGTAATGACCATAATTGGTTTAACATTATTTTTATACGCTAAATCAATCCATTTATTGTCATTAATTAAATCTAAAGAACCATCTTCTTTTACTTTATAACAAAAAATTGATAAAAAAGTTAAATATGGTAAAGTTTTTTTTACATTCTCTACGTTAGAATATTCATAACAATACCCATTAAAAATCTTTTCTTCTTTATTATTATTTTGTTTTCCATTATCGATTAATAGACATTGATTTATTACCAGTTTTGCAGGTTCAATTAAAGAATTATCATTAATAATTTTATTTTCATTAACATTATAAATTTTACTTAATTTATAAATGTAATCTCCTTGATGTACAAAGTGAAAAAACATATTTATTCCTCCACAATAATATATTCATAATCATAAAAATTGTGATGAATAACATTATATTAACAATTTTTAGAAAAATTATATTTGCTAATTGATTAAATTATTTTGTTTGGTTATACTATATATGAAAAAATTCAAAGGAGTTTTATAATGTCAGATAAAATAAAGTTTTTTTCATTAGGTGGTCTCGATGAAAATGGTAAAAATATGTCAATTATTGAAATAAATAATGATATTTATGTTTTCGATGCTGGTATTAAATTTCCAGATAAAAGGGTTCCTGGAGTTGATTGTATTATACCAAATTATAATTATTTAAAAGAAAATGCTTCAAGAGTTAAAGGATATATTATTTCTCATGCTCACGATGATCAAATGGGTGCATTACCATATATTTATAGAAAAGTTCCTGCACCTATATATTGTTCTTCTATTACAGCTGAATTAATTAAAAATAAAACTATTTTATATGGTTTGAAACCAATTGATTATGATTTCCATATCGTAAGCAGTGGTTCTACAATTATTGATGGTAGAGAATTTATCTTTTTTAAGATGACTCATTCAGTTCCAGGTAATTTATCAGTAGCAATTGATACAAGTGATGGATATATAGTATATACATCTGATTTCATAATAGATTTTGGCGCTAGTGAATTAAATAGAATGGATTTTACTTTATTAACATCATTACCTTTAAAAAAGAAAATATTGTTACTAATTACTGAATCATGTGATGCAGAAAAAAGTGGTCATGCTTCTCCTAATCATAGAATTACTCAACATATTCAAAGACTATTTTCAGAAGCTAAAGGAAGAATTTTTATATCTATTTATTCTCAAAACTTATTTAATTTACAAGAAGTAATTGATTTAGGAATTAAAACAAATAAAAAAATTATTTTCTTAAACAATGAAGTTAATGAATTATTTTCTGAAAAGATAATATCTCAATTATTCACTATTCCTCAAGCTAATAAAGCTACAATAAATGATTTAAATAGGATCATAGAACAAGATACATTAATTATTATTAATGGAACTGGTGAACATATTTTTGAAAATATTATTGCCCTATCAACAGGTTCATTAATAAATAATATAACATTCTCAGAGAATGATACATTTATTGTTGCTTCTCCATCTGTTCCTGGCACAGAAACTATTTCAATTGAAGCAGTTGATGATGCATATAAAACAGGTGCACATGTCGTAAATTTAACAAGAAAAGATATTTGTTCAATGCATGCACATGAAGAAGACTTAAAAATGTTATTAACTATGCTTGCACCTAAATATTATTTACCAATAAAAGGTGATTTCCGTCAATTAATGGCTAATGCCAAAATTGCTTTATCATTAAACATGGGATATAACCATAATAATATTTTTATATTTGATAATGGTATGATTTTAAACATCGAAGATGGTATAGCTAAACCTGATTTCAAAAACACGATTGAAAATGGTGATGTTTTAGTTGATGGTATTGGTGTAGGTAATGTAGTAGATTCAGTCATCCAAGAAAGAATATCTATGGCAACAGATGGTATTGTTATTTTAGGAGGTGTAGTATCTTCAAAAAACAAAAAAATTCTAGCTTCACAAGATGTTCAAATGAGAGGTTTTGTTTTCTTAAAAGATTCAGAAAAAATAGTTAAACAAATCAATTCTATGTTTGATGATGCATTACATACATATATATCTAATTATTATCAAGATAAAAAAGAAGAATTCATTAATAGAATTGCTGATCGTATAAGTAAATACATCCGTAAAGAAACAAAAAAACAACCAATTGTTATTCCAAACATCATTGATGTTGATGAAATTTAGTTATTTTAATGCTAATTTATTAAATAAATTAAATCTTTAAGCAAATTTTTGTTTAAAGATTTTTTTTATTGAATTATAATCTTTAAGGCGGAGGTAATTCTATGAATATAAGAAACGTTGCAATTATTGCCCATGTTGATCATGGTAAAACAACACTAGTTAATCAATTATTAGTAAATTCCCATACTTTTAGGGACAATGAAAAAGTACAAGATAGAGCTATGGACTCTAATGATATTGAAAGAGAAAGAGGTATTACAATCTTAGCAAAAACTACTGCTCTTGATTATAAAGATTATCGTATTAATATTCTTGATACTCCAGGTCATGCTGACTTTGGTGGTGAAGTTGAAAGAATTATGAATATGGTTGATGGAGTAGTTTTAGTAGTAGATGCTTTTGAAGGAACAATGCCACAAACAAGATTTGTTTTAAAGAAAGCTCTTGAAGCTCATGTAAAACCAATTGTTGTTGTAAACAAAGTTGATAGACCAAATGCTGATCCAAAAAGAGTTGTTGATGAAGTCCTTGATTTATTTATTGAATTAGGTGCTCCTGATGATTTATTAGAATTTAAAACAGTTTATTGTTCAGCATTAAAAGGAACATCATCATATTCACCTGAGATTGAAGATCAAAAACCAGGAATGGATCCTATTTTTGAAACTATTATTAGTGAAATTCCTGCTCCTAATGTTGAAGTTGATGCTCCTCTTCAATTTCAACCTGCTTTATTAGATTATTCAGATTTCGTTGGTAGAATTGGTGTTGGATTAGTTAAAAGAGGTAAAATCCATGAAGGTGAAACAATCTCTTTATCAAGATTAGATGGATCTGTTAAAAACTTTAGAATACAAAAATTATTTGGTTATTTTGGTTTAAATAGAATCGAAATTAAAGAAGCTCAAGCTGGTGACATTGTTGCTATAGCAGGTATAAGTGATATTTCTGTTGGTGAAACAGTATGTGAATTAAATAAAGTCGAACCATTACCATTATTAAGAATTGATCCACCTACATTACAAATGACATTTGGTGTTAATACTTCCCCTTTTGCAGGACAAGATGGTAAATTATTAACTTGTTCAAAAATTGAAGAAAGATTATTTAAAGAAGTACAAAGAGATGTTTCTTTAAAAGTTGAAAGAATTGTAAATACAGAAAACTTTATTGTTTCTGGTCGTGGTGAATTACATTTATCAATTTTAATTGAAAATATGAGACGTGAAGGTTTTGAATTACAAGTTTCTAAACCTCAAGTTATTGTTAAAGAAATTGATGGCGTTAAATGTGAACCATTTGAAGATGTTCAAATTGATGTTCCAGAAGAATATTTAGGTTCTGTTATTGATTCTTTAGCCTCAAGAGGTGGCGAATTAGTTCACATGGTCTATAACGATAATCAAGTTAGAGTTAATTATGTTGTTCCATCAAGAGGATTACTTGGTTTTGTAAGTAATTTTTTAACTATGACAAAAGGATATGGAATTATTAATCATACATTTAAAGAATATAGACCTTTATTAAAAATGAATGTTGGAGAAAGAACAATTGGAGTCTTAGTAGCAGTTGATTCAGGTCAAGCAACACCTTATGCAATTCAACATGTTGAAGAAAGAGGAACAATGTTTATTGCTCCAGGTGCTCAAATTTATGAAGGTATGATTGTCGGAGAAAATAAATATAATTCCGATTTAGGAGTTACAGTTGTTAAAGAAAAAGAAAAGACTAATATGCGTTCTGCTTCAAAAGATTTTACAGTTGTATTAAAATCACCAAGAAAAATGTCAATGGAAGAATGCTTAGATTATATTAATTCTGATGAATTATTAGAAATTACTCCTACAACATATCGTATGAGAAAAAAGATTCTAAATTATGCTGAAAGAAAGAAATACGAAGCAAAAGTTGCCAAACAAACAGATAATTAATGATTTAATATATCTAAACAAGTTTGAAAATCTAAATTAATTTGTTTATAAAGTTCACTTGTAGAAGTGAACTTTTTTTCTTCTCTAATAAAATCAATTAATTGAATAGAAATTTTTTTATTATATAGATTTCCATTAAAATTAAATAAATTTACTTCCAAAATAGGTTTATTTAATTCATTAATTGTTGGATGAACACCAACATTACATATTGCTTTATATTCTTTATTATCAAGCAAAACTTTACATGCATAAACACCATATTTTGGTACAACATAATCATCAAAATCAATATTAGCGGTTGGATAATTATGATTTTTTCCAAAATGAAAACCATTATTTACCACTCCACTTATTTGATATGGATAACCTAGTAATTTATTAGCCAAAATCATATTACCTTCTTTTAATAATTTAATAATATATGATGTCCCAATTTTTAAATTATCATATTTTAATTCTTCAACTACATCTACTTTAAAATTATATTTTAATA
>CAJKZK010000105.1 GCA_905204225.1 uncultured Bacillota bacterium | reverse complement strand
AACAATAAATTATAAAACAAAAGAAAATATAATTAAAAAAATACTATAATTATATAATCTAGTAATAAATAAAATAATTTGAACTAAAATTATGATTAAAGAAATAATCATAATAGGATGTAAATATGTCATAATACTCCTTTATAAATTTTTAATTTCTATTTTTTTAGTTTCAATATTTCCTTTTTTCTTTTTAATATTATTAATAAGAGCCCATGTTAAGCATGAGAAAATATAATAAAATAATGTTGCTAGAGCAAAATAATATGACAAAAGATTTCTAATAATTAAGAAAAGAATAAAAGAAATTATAACTAAAGGAAAATTCCATTTATAGAATTTTGTAAGCGAAATAGCTAAAATCAAAATTGATATAATTATTATCGCAATTATCATTTTTTCGATCTCCTATATTCATTAATAAGAGCTTTTGCAGTTTCAATATCAATTTTATCTTCGATTGCTAAAACTTTTATTTTTTCAATATAAGGATCATCTATACTTTTTTCATAAACTTTAATTTTTTCAATAAGTTTATCTAATCTATTTCTTAATGTAGGATAAGTAATATCATATTCTGTTGCTAAATCTTTTAAAGATCCAGATGATAAAATAAACTTCTTTATAAAAGCTAAATCATCTTCTGTTAAATTAATAATCCAATCAGGTATTTCTTCAAGTCTAAGCATTTTTATTTGTCCCCTTTATATAAATAATTTTAAATAAATTTTTAACTTTATTCAAGTATTTAAAATAAAATCTTTCTTAAGATATAATCTAAAATGAAAAATTTATCTTCTTTAAGCTTTAAACAATTATTTTCAATGATAATATCATTGTTTTTTAATAAATAATCTATTTTATTTTGATATTTTATTAAAAAATCATCATTAAATAATTTTTTATATTCTATTAAAGATATTCCTTTTTCTTTTCTTAATCCTAACATTATAAAATAAAATTCTTTATCTTCTTCGTTTAATATTTCTTCATAATCTAAATAATTTCCTTTTAGATATTCATTCATATTTTTAGTATTAGTTCTTCTAACATTATCTATATAACTAGAGCTACCTAATCCAACTCCACCATATTCTTGATTATTCCAATAAATTAAATTGTGTTTTGATTCATAATTTTCTTTAGAAAAATTAGAAACTTCATAACGATTAAAACCTTTATTTTTTAAATAAGACACAATATATTCATATTGATCCGCTATATCTTCATCATTTAATTCTTGATAATGATTATTTTTTAAAATAGTAGATTCTTCTAATTGTAAGCAATAAGTAGAAATATGAGTAATATTTAAAGAAGTAAATAAATCTAAATCTTGTTTTAAAATATCTTTATTTTCAATATTAAATCCATAAATTAAATCTACATTAATATCAAAAATATCATTTTTATTTAATTCATAAATTAAATCATTTATCTCATCATAATTACTATCTCTATTAATTAATTTTAAAATATTTTTATTAAAAGATTGAACACCTATAGAAACTCTTTGAACATGATATTTTTTAAATAATTCAATTTTTTTATAATCAATATCAGGATTTATCTCCATTGTAATTAAAGTATTTTGATTTTGATAAGGTATTAACATTTCAAATAAATATTCTAATTCATTATAAGCTAAACTAGATGGAGTCCCTCCACCTATATAAATCGAATCAAAATTAAAAGAGTTATATTTAATTAACTCTTTTTTTAATAATTCTAAATAAGGTTTAGAAAATTTTTCTAAATATATTAATTTTGTAAAATTACAATATGAACATATTTTATTACAAAAAGGAATATGAACATATAATCCAGGCTTATTTATTTTCTGCATTATCTTCTTTGTCTTTATCTTCTTTTTTTTCTGGTTCAACATCAACTAAAATACGAGATAAATTATCTTGAGCAATTTTTTCTTCATCTTCTTTTTCATAATCAGCTAAACCAGGTATTTTTTTCCTTAAGACAAAAACTATAATTCCTATAACAATAAATATTCCTGCAATCACGAATATCCACCACCATGATGAATTTGTACCTTGTAATGTTATCATAAAATTTCTCCTTTCAAATTTTACCTTATAACAGGTGTATAAACATATTTATTTTTTATTTGTTCTTTTTTATAGAAGCCTAATGCAACTAAATTATCCATTGATGTTCTAGCAGTTTCATACGCTACACCAGTTTCTTTTTTATATTGAGCTATAGAATAATATTTACCAATCGTACAGTGAGAAGCATAAAATTTAGCTTGATTAATTTTTAAAGAAGGATATAACTCTAATAAATTTTCTGCAATTAAATCAACATCTTTTTCATCTAAACCAGTAGGTAAAATTGGCATTGATACTTTTTGTTCAAATGTAACAGGATTTTTATTTGCAATTACATATTTTGGTTCATTATTAATTATTGAGCTTTTAAATAATAAATCTTCTTCATCTGATTGTTTAAATTCTTCTTTAATTAGCATTATATCATTATTTTCTATTTTTTCTTCTAATTCTTTGATAGATTTATCAATAATATCCAATATATAATTTGTAAAATAAGTTAAATCGCATGATAATTCTGATAAAACAAATTTATTTTTAAATAATTCAGTATTAGTATTTAATAAATATTTTTCTAAATTTAAAACAAATGGAACATAAGGAATATCACTATTAGTAATGATATATTTTAATGATAATACAGCACATTCTTCATTGAAATAATCAAATGGTTTAATATATATTAAATAAAAATATGAAACTACTGCTTTTATTAAACTAAATGTATTATTTGAATTATTAAAATTAATTAATTCATCAAGCATTGGTTCAATTTTATCTAATGGAGAAGCACTATAATGTTGATTAAGAACTAAATGATCACTAGGATTATTCAAATCAATAATTCTAGCAAAAGAATCAAAATCATTAGGATTAATTTCTTTTCTTAATATTTTTCCATAAAAAGAAGTTAAAATAGATAAATCATACTTATTTAAAGATTTATAAATACTTTGTTTTAAAGTTAATAAATAATTTCTTAAAGTATTATATGCTTGAGGAACCTCTATTAAATCATCATCAAGCAATTTTTTTAATATATCATCTGTTATAGTAATAGAATCTTGAGAAGCATAATCTCTTCCTATTTCTAATAAGCATTCATTAATAAAATTATTTAATGATGTTTCATTCATTTTTGATAAATAAATCATTGTTTTAATCATTCTTTTTTCTAAAGAAATGATTTTTTGTTGTAAAGATAA
The DNA here is from genome assembly GCA_905204225.1 of uncultured Bacillota bacterium. Classification (GTDB taxonomy): domain Bacteria; phylum Bacillota_I; class Bacilli_A; order RFN20; family CAG-449; genus CAG-449. The sequence continues at coordinate 2,627 of CAJKZK010000105.1, read as the reverse complement.
AGTTAAGCATATCGAAAAAATTTTACCTTCAATAGAAGATAAATCTAAACTTCTTTTAAAATAATTTCTATATAAATTTATTTTATCCCATATTGCATCTATAGAAGACAAATTAAGTGCTTTTTGTATTTCTTCTTTTGAAGCATATATATCATCTGTAAACCGTATTGAAAAGTCTCTTTCCACGCTTATTACCTCAACAATGTATATTTTAATGAATAAAGAAAATAAAGTCTATAAAAATTACTAATTTTCTACTAACAAATTTAATTTATAACAATTTTTAGTTTAAAATTACGTATCAAAGAATTTATTTTTGTTACATTTTGTCAATTTTTGTAACTTTACCATTTTATAAAAAATAATAATAATTTATAATTATGAATGAGGGTATGTACAATGTTATATTATTTATGCTTAATTTGTTCAATTATTACAACAATAACTCTTTCATATTTTAATAATTATTTTACATGGGAATTTTGCTATGTTCCATTTTTATTATTTATTGCATTTTCATTATTATATTTTGCTTTAACATTTATAATTTTATTTTTAATCGCTTTACCAATAAAAAAGAAAAAAGATTTTTGTCCTAAACATAGTAATTTTTATCGTTATGTAATGGATGAAGGTTTAATTTTTTTGATGAAAATAGCAAGAATTAAAATTCATTTTGAAAATAAAGATTTAATTCCACAAGATCAAAGATTTTTAATTGTTTCAAATCATAAATCAAAATTTGATCCAATGGTTGTTAACGCTTATTTAAAAGGATATAAAATATCTTGGATTACTAAAAGATCTTTATTTAAAATGCCTTTAGTTAGCAATTATATGTATAAAACTTGTTTTATGCCTTTAGATAGAGATAATCTTAGACAAGGTTTAGAAGTTATTAATCAAGCAAGTGAATATATTAATGAAAATCAATGTTCAATAGGTGTTTATCCAGAAGGGACAAGAAACACTACTAACGAAACTTTATTGCCTTTTAAGCCTGGTGCATTAAAAGTAGCATATAAAACTAAAGCTCCTATTGTTGCTTTAGTGTGTTTAAATACAGAACTTGTTAGTAAAAATTGGCCTTATAAAAAGACTGATATTTATATTAAAGTTTATAAAACTTTTTATTATGAAGAATATAAAAATTATTCAACAAATGATTTGGCTATTATTTTAAATTCATTAATGAAAGATGAATTAGAAAATATGAAAAAAGTAAAATATGAAAAGGAGATAATTGCATGATATATATTTTATTTAACCCATTAGCAAACAATAAAAAAGGTGAAGAAGCTGTTAAAAATATTGTAAAAGAAATTAAATCTTTATATGAAACTAAAAGCATAATTAATTTAGATTTAAAAGAATTTTTTAAATCATTAAAAAGTATTGATGAAGTTATCCTAGTAGGCGGAGATGGAACATTAAATCGTTTAATCAATGCTTTAGAAGATAAAGTACCAGACAATAAAATTTATTTATATAAAGCTGGATCGGGAAATGATTTCTTAAGAGATGTTTCTACTAATGATGAAAAATTTGTTTTAATTAATGAATATTTGAAAGATTTACCTACAGTTACTGTTAATGGTAAAACGTCTTATTTTATAAATGGTATTGGATATGGTATTGATGGATATTGTTGTGAAGTTGGTGATAAATTAAAAACAAAATCAGATAAGCCAATTAATTATGCAGGAATTGCAATTAAAGGATTATTATTCCACTTTAAAAAATTAAACGCTAAAGTAACTGTTGATGGTGTTTGTAAAGAATACAAAAATGTTTGGTTAGCGCCTACAATGAAAGGAAGATATTATGGTGGAGGCATGATGATTGCTCCTAACCAAGATAGAAAAAGTAATGTCTTAAGTAATGTTGTATATAAAACTGCAAGTAAACTAAAAGCATTAATTGTATTCCCAAATATTTTTAAAGGTACACATATTAAAAATAAAAAAATGGTTATAGTCTCTACTGGTAAACATATTAAAGTTGAATTCAATAGACCATGTGCTTTACAAATAGATGGTGAAACAGTCTTAAATGTTACTTCTTATGAAGTAAATATCTAAATTAATTTATATAGCAATCATTATTATTTGATTGCTTTTTTTAGTTTATATTTTTTAATATTAATGAATTATTTTTAACTTTAACGAAATATTTTAAATTTTATAATTGACCAACTTCATTTTTTATCATATCATTAACATGTAAAATATATTAGGAGGGACAAATGAAAAAATATAATTTAATAATTTTTGCTTCAATAATTTTATTATCTTCTTGTGGAGGGACAAAAGATATTTCTAATGTAATAATAGGTCATGATATATCTGGGACAAAAAAATTAAAAATCAATGTAACAGTTAAAGATTATGCTGTGGAAGATAAAACATATTTTAGATATGAAGATAATTTATTACAAAATATAAAAGATGCTTTAAATAATAATATATATTCAAATATTTCAAATGATAAATTATTTATTAAACAAAACATTAATAAACAAAATTATTATTATTCAATTCGTTTAATTGATAATAATAGATATGTTTTTGATGGTAGTTATTTATTTATTGACGACACTAAATTATTATTCCCCTTCCATTTATGCA
>CAJKZK010000104.1 GCA_905204225.1 uncultured Bacillota bacterium | reverse complement strand
GGAGTTCAGACGTGTGCTCTTCCGATCTAAATGAGGTGCTGCACATATAGTCGCCACTAATTTATGGTTTAAGATAAATTCATCAATAATATTTTCAATTCTTTTATCAATATTTAAAATAGTAAAAGCAGCTTTACCACCAGGAATAATTAAATAATCATAATTTGATGTATTAATATTATCTAACAACACATCACAAATAATTTTTGTATTATTTTGAGATATGACTTCTAAAGAATTAACCCCTACTCTAGTAATATTTTCACCTGCTCTAATAAGAACATCAATAGTAGTTAAAGCTTCGGTATCTTCAAAACCATTTGCTAATAAAATTATACCTTTCATATTACATTCCTTTAATAATATCAATAACTATTTGAGAAACCATTTGAGGATTAGCTTTACCTTTAGACATTTTCATTACTTGACCAATAATAAAACCAATTGCACGATCTTTACCATTTTTATAATCTTCAACAGATTGAGGATTTTTATTTATAATCTCTTTGCACATTGCGTACAATTCATCTTGATTAGAATTTTGTTTTAAACACAATCTTTCTTGTATAACAAGAGGATCTTCATTATTAATGAACATTTGTTCAAGAATTTTTCTTGCTTGAGCAACACTAATTTCATTCTTTTCTAATAAAGAAATTAATCTAACTAAATTGTCTGGAGTAATTTTTAATTCATTAATAGTTAAATTAGTTTTATTTAGATAAGAAGATATATCACCTGTTAAGAAATTCCAAATTGATTTAATAGATTTAGATAATAATAGACATTTATCAAAATAAGATACTAATTCATAATTAGCAAGTATTTGATTTGCTTCTTCTTTAGTCAAACCTAATTGAGTATATCTATTTAATTTTTCATTTGCTAATTCTGGGCAAGTTTTAATTGCATTATTAATAAATTCATCACTTAGACGAATAGGAGTAATATTTGGTTCAGTAAAATATTTATAATCTACTGCATCAGTTTTTTTACGCATTAAAACAGTTTCTTTATTAGTTTCATCAAATCTTCTTGTTTCTTGATAAACTTCTCCACCATTTAAAAGAATATCTGCTTGTCTTTTCATTTCATAATCAATAGCTTTTTGGACATTAGCTAAAGAATTTAAGTTTTTAATTTCAACTTTTGTACCAAATTTTTCAGTACCTTTTTCTCTTAAAGAAATATTTACATCACATCTAAGAGATCCTTCTTCCATTTTTCCATCAGAAACACCAGAATAAATAACTATTGATCTAATTTGTTCGACATATTTCATAGCTTCTTCACCAGTATGCATTTCAGGTAAGGAAACAATTTCAACAAGTGGAGTACCAGCACGATTATAATCAAGTAAAGTACAATCAGCTAAGTGAAGTTGTTTACATGTATCTTCTTCCATGTGCAATCTTTCTATACCTATTTTCTTTATTTGATTATTAACATCAATTTCAACATAGCCTTGTTTACCAATTGGTCTTTTATCTTGAGTAATTTGATAACCTTTTGGTAAATCTGAATAGAAATAATTCTTTCTATCAAACCAAAGTTCGTTATCTATTTTCATATGTAGTGCATTAGATACTCTAATTGCGTTAATTACTGCTTGTTTATTAACTACTGGCATAGTTCCAGGAAAAGCCATATCTAAAGGGGTAACAAGAGTATTAGGCATTGCGCCAAATTTATTTAAAGAAGAAGAAAACATTTTTGTTTTTGTTTTCATTTCAACATGAATTTCAATTCCAATAACTGCTTCAAATTCCATATTAATCTACCACCTTTTCTACTACTAAATCTTTTAAATTAGTTCTTTGTTCAATACTATAAGCAATATTTAATAAATTAGCTTCATCAAACGCTCTACCTGTTAAATTTGCATCAAATGGAAAACCATCTTCAAGCCCAATAGGTAAAGAAATAGAAGGTAAACCAGCAAAATTACCAATTGCTAAATGATTTTCTACAATCATATTAGAAGCTGATAATTTATCTTGTGACGCCCCTTTAAGTTGTTTTTTTACTTCAGAAACACATGGTAAATAAATTGCATCATAAGTTTCTAATAATTCATTAGTTCTATTAACAATTGCTCTTCTAGCTTTTTGTGCTTTTAAAAACAATTCTTCTTGGTTTTCTTTAAACAATGAATATGAGCCAATAACAAATCTTCTTTTAATTAATTCAGAAAATCCTTGAGTTCTAGCTTTCATCATTACTTCTTGATAAGTTGTTTCGCCACCGATTCTTGGTCCAAATTTAATACCATCAAGATTTGCATTATTTGAAGTTGCTTCTGCGCAAGATATAACCATGTATGTAGGTAATATTGCATATAACAACGCTTTTCCAAAATCAACAAAATCAACTTGTGCACCTGCTTTTTGTAAATAAGAAATAGTTTCTATAAATTTACTTGAGACATTATTATCAGTAATATTATCAAATATTTCTTTTAAAACACAAATTTTTTTACCTTCAAGGTTACCATTAATACTATCTATATAATGAGGAATTTCTTTAATGGAGGAAGTAGAATCATGATCATCTCTACCTGCTAATAATTCTAAAGCATAGCATGCATCCTTAATAGATCTAGTAAAATAACCAACATGATCAAGAGAAGGAGCAAAAGGGAATAAACCATATCTTGAAATTCTTCCCCATGTAGGTTTCATACCAACAAGTCCAGCATAAGAAGCAGGTTTTCTTACTGAATCACCTGTATCTGAGCCTAATGCAAATGGAACAATCCCATTAGCAACAGCACAAGCAGATCCACATGAAGAACCACCTATCATATAAGTATGAGTTTTATCATAAGGATTATATGTTATTCCTTTATGTCCAGTAGTTCCAGTTCCACCCATTGCTAATTCATCAAGAGTTGTTTTACCAATTAAGATAGCTTTTGCATCTTTTAATTTTTTTATAACTGTAGCATCAAAAACTGGAATATAATCTTTTAAAATATTACTTGATGCTGTTGTTAAAATATCTTTAGTAGAAAAATTATCTTTGCTAACATAAGGTATTCCCCAAAAAATATTATCTTCTTCTGGTTCAGTTAAAGTATTAGCAAATTCAAGAGCTTCTTTTTCACATATTGTTTCAAATGCATTATTGGTATCTTTTTTAGCTTTTTCAAGAGCTAATTTAGTTAACTCCAATGGAGTTACTTCTTTATTAACTAATAATTTATGTAATTCAACTATATTTAAATCTAAATAATCCATCTTATTTTACCACCTTTGGAAGTTTAATTTGATTTGCTGTTACATCTTTAGCATTTTTCAATACTTCATCTATAGTAAGCATTGACTCTTTTTCTTCATCTTCTCTTAAATATGATGTTGTACAATCAAAAGGAAAAGTCATTGGTTCAAGTGATGCTAAACCATCTATGTTATCAATTAATTTCATTTGTTCAATTAACGTACCAAATTCATTTAATAATGTTTTATACTCTTCATCTTTCATATCAAACATCAAATTATTAGCACATTGTTTTAATAAATCATAAGATATTTCTTTCATATAATTATCCTCCTAGCTTACTAATTTTTTTATTTTGTAGTGTGAACTTAATAATGTTTTAACTCCATAATTAGGATTATCAAATTTTACTTCAATTAATTTATCAGATATTACTTTTGTAACATGACCTACACCAAATTGTTCATGGCTTAATAAATCATTTACATTCCATAATTTTACTCCATTTGTTTGATTAATGTTAACTTTTGGCTCAACTTTTTTAGTATTTTTATATAAATTATTGTTATAAGAATTAATATAAGTACTTTTAAGACCTTCAAAAATTGGTTTTTTGATTTTTAAGCCAGCTTCTAATAAAAATCTTGAAGGTTTTAAACTTGATCCTTGAACATAAGAAAAATCTTGATTACATGTAATAAATAATTTTTTTCTTGCCCTTGTAATTGCTACATAAGCTAATCTTCTTTCTTCTTCTAGACCTTTATTTGATTCTTCAATAGCCCTACTAGAAGGAAAAACCCCTTCATTAAAGCCATAAATAAATACATCATCAAATTCTAAGCCTTTAGCAGTATGAACAGTCATTAACGAAACATAATTACCATCTTCAATTTCATCACTAGAAGCTTGTAAAGTAGCGTTTATCATAAAATCATCAAATTCACTTTCAGGATTATTTTTAAAGAATGCTTGAATGGTTCCAATAAATTCTTTTACGTTTTCAATTCTTTCTTCTCCATTTTCATCATCTTTTAAGTAATCAAAATAAGATAAATTGTTTAACATATTTTCGACAACTAAACCATATTCATCACTTTTTTTGACTTGATTAATTCCATTTTTAGTGCTTTCAATGATTTGAATCATTGTTTTTAGAGCGTTTTTCTTAGTAAGTGGCAAATTAATATTATCTAAATTTTCTTTTATATATAAATATGTACTTTGTCCAGTTTGCTCAGCTTCTTTTTTTATTAAATCAACAGAAGTAGGGCCAATATTTCTTTTAGGAACGTTAATAATTCTTTCTAATGATTGAGAATCTAAAGGATTAACAATTAAATATAAATATGCAAGGACATCTTTAATTTCTCTTCTTTGATAGAATTTTTGACCTCCAAATATTTTGTATGGAATTTGATGTAAATTTAATTGAGTTTCAAGTTCTCTAGTTAAATAATTGCTTCTATAAAGAATAGCAAATTCATTATATTTCATATTCTTTTCTTTAACATAATCTTGAATTGTAGAAGCAATATAAGATGCCTCTTCACCAACTGTTCTTGAATTAAAAACAGTCACTTCTTCTCCATTTGGATTAACTGGAAATAAATCTTTTTTTATTCTTTCTTCGTTATTAGCAATCAACATATTGGCACAATCAAGAATATTTTTAGTAGAACGATAATTATTTTTTAAAATAATAGTAGTAACTTCTGCATTTGGATAATATGATTTTAAGTTTTTTTCTAAATCTAACATTATTTTATTATTTGCACCACGCCAAGTGTAAATAGTTTGATCTGGATCGCCTACTACATATAAAGAAGTATTTTCACCCATTAATAAAGTAATTAAATCAAATTGTACATCATTAATATCTTGGAATTCATCGACTAAAATATGTTTAATTTTATTTTGAAAAATTTGTCTAACACTTTCATTTTCTCTTAATATATCAATAGTTTTTAATAACAAATCATCAAAATCTAAGCAAGCCATTTTTTGTAACGTTTCAGTATATTCCCCAAAATATGCTAAATATTTATTCATTACTGGATTAGGAAATTTTGTATCTTTTAAATCTTTATATTGCAATCCTTCAGTTTTTTTACTTCCAATCCAATATAAACATTCTTTAATTTGTGGGTCTTTTTTATTACTTCCATGCCCAACAAAAATTTCTTTCATAATGTTTATTTGGTCTTCATCATCAAGAATTGTAAAATTTCTTGGATAATTAATATAATCATAAAATTGTCTTAAAAATCTTGCACACCATGAATGAATTGTGCTCAAAGGCATATTAGTCGCATTAGGACAAATATTTAAAACACGATCTTTAATTTCTTTAGCGGCTTTATTAGTAAACGTAATACCTAATATTTGACTAGGGTATACATTCATATTAGACATTAAATAACTAATTCTATATGTTAATACTCTAGTTTTACCAGAGCCTGCCCCTGCAATTACTTTAGTATATTTTGCATCAGTAATAACTGCTTTAAGTTGTTCTTCATTTAATAATTCACTGTAATTCATATCTTTTTCTCTTAACATTTATGATTATATCATAAAGAAATTAATAATAAACTTTTTTAATAGTATTTAACAATATCTTTATATCCAACTAATTCATTAACTACAACTTTATTTTCTATCAATAATAAAGTAGGAACTAATTCAATATAGATATCTTTATAA
>CAJKZK010000103.1 GCA_905204225.1 uncultured Bacillota bacterium | reverse complement strand
TAATTTAAATAAAGGACTAATAATAATGAAAATTATAGTTGGTATATATATGTTGCTCAACATCACTCACATTTAGTAACATTTACTCCACCAAATAATGGAACATATATAATTGAGACGGAAACGCTTTTTGATAGTTATTTATATGTTATTGATTCTAGATTGGCAAGTTCACTTATTGCAAATATTGATTATAATGATGATATTTCAAGTAATAATAAAAATGCTAGAGTTACGAAAAAACTAGATGCAAATGTTCCATATTTTATAATATACACAAAATATAATTCATCAACTGAATTAACTGATTTTGATAAAGGCGATGATCTTGTATTAAAAATAAGAAAAAGTTAAGGAGATAATATGAAAAAAATTAAATTGGTATTATTGATATTATTATGTGTTTCATGCACTAAAAATGAATATTATTATAATGGTTTTAAAATTGGTGCTTGTTCATCTATATCATCAATTAAAATTGCAGTTAAAATAAAAAATCAAATAGATATAAATTCTGATATTGATATAGATTTGTATTATGGATATGAAAAAGAATATTTAGATTTACTTAATGAAAATAATTATAAACCAATTTCGATTGCATTATATTATACAGTAGATAATTATATAGCGAATCTTGATGATTCATTTCGAAAAGATTATACTAAATGGACTAAACATGTTTTATTTAAAGAAATAAATCGTAATGAATTTTATACAGAAAAATATGAGTTTATTTTAAAAAATCAAAGATATAATTTTAATTATCACGAAAATATAACATTATCTAATGATATATTTATAAAGCAAAATTCAATAAGTTTTTACATTTCTTCAATTTGGCAAAATATTACCACGGAAGAATATCAAAGTTCAGGCGGTAATGGAGTTAGTGTTTCATATAAAAAAACAAATGAATATTTTATTTTTTCATAGATTTTAATAAATTATATATTTTTATTAGTTATTTATTAAATTTTGATTATAATTAATATGAAATAGATATAATTACATGATGTAATTATTGGAGGTAATCAATGAGTTACGATTTTAAAAATATAGAAAAGAAATGGCAAAAATATTGGGAAGATAATCAAACATTTAAAACAGATGTTTATGATTTCTCTAAACCTAAATTTTATGCTTTAGATATGTTTCCATATCCTTCAGGAGTAGGTTTACATGCTGGACACCCAGAAGGTTATACTGCTACTGATATTGTTTCTAGAATGAAAAGGATGCAAGGATATAATGTGTTACATCCAATGGGATATGATTCTTTCGGTTTACCAGCAGAACAATATGCAATTAAAACTAATAATCATCCTGGTAAATTTACAGAAGAAAACATTAAACATTTTACTCAACAATTAAAAGAATTAGGTTTTGATTATGATTGGTCAAAAATGATTGAAACATCTGATCCTTCATTTTATAAATGGACTCAATGGATATTTAAACATTTATATTTAGATGGATACGCTAAATATGTTGATATGCCTGTAAATTGGTGTGAAGAATTAGGCACAGTTTTATCAAATGATGAAGTTATTGATGGTAAATCTGAAAGAGGTGGATACCCAGTAATAAGAAAAAATTTAAAACAATGGGTTATTGATCAAGCAAGTTTTGGTGATGCATTACTTGATGGTTTAAATAGAATTGATTGGCCAGAATCTACTAAAGAAATGCAAAGAAACTGGATTGGAAGAAGTGAAGGAGCTTTAGTTGATTTTAAAGTAGCAAATACAGAAGAAAAATTTACTGTCTTTACAACTAGATGTGATACTTTATTTGGAGTTACTTATTGTGTTTTATCTCCTGAACATCCATTAATTAAAAAAATTACTTCTAAAGATCATCTTGAAGAAGTAAATAAATATGTTTTGGAAGCAAGTAAAAAATCAGAATTAGAAAGAACTTCATTATCAAAAGAAAAAACTGGTTGTTTTTTAGGTAGTTACGCTATAAACCCAGTTAATAATAAATTAATTCCTATATTTATTTCTGACTATGTTTTATCAACTTATGGTACAGGAGCGATTATGGCTGTTCCTGCTCATGATGATAGAGATTATGCATTTGCTAAAAAATTTAATTTAGAAATTATTCAAGTATTACAAGGTGGAGATATTTCTAAAGAAGCTTATACTCAAGATGGAATTCATATTAATTCTGGATTCTTAGATGGTTTAAATAAGAAAGATGCTATCGAAAAAATGCTTAATTATTTAAAAGAAAATCATATTGGTGAAAAGAAAATTAATTTTAAATTCCGTGAATGGATATTTGCTAGACAAAGATATTGGGGTGAACCTGTTCCTGTAGTGCATCTAGATAATGGATCAATCCATGTTCTTGATGATGATGAATTACCACTTGTATTGCCTATTCTTGATGATTATAAAGGTAAAAATGGTAAAGCTCCTTTAGAAAACGCAACTGAATGGGTTAAATATAATCATAATGGTTTACAAGGTAAAAGAGAAACTTCTACGATGCCTGGGTCAGCTGGTTCAAGTTGGTATTTCTTAAGATATGTTGATCCACATAATGATAAAGTTTTAGCAGACAAAAAATTATTAGATCATTGGTTACCAGTTGATTTATATATTGGTGGACCTGAACATGCAGTAGGTCATTTAATTTATTCTCGTATATGGACTAAATATTTGCATAGTATTGGTATCTTAGAAGCAGATGAACCTTTTAAAAAACTTGTTCATCAAGGAATGATTTTAGGCACAAATGGAATAAAAATGGGTAAAAGATTCCCTGAATTTGTTATTAATCCAAGCGATATTGTAAATAAATATGGAGCTGATACTTTAAGATTATATGAAATGTTTATGGGACCACTTGAAGCAAGTAAGCCATGGTCAAATCAAGGTGTAGAAGGAGCTCATAAGTTTATAGAAAGAGTTTATAGAATTTTAATTGAAACTCCTACTATTGTTAATGAAGATACTCCTGAACTTGACTATATTTATCATCAAACTGTTAAAAAAGTAACAGAAGATTTTGAAAATTTAGCATTTAATACAGCTATATCACAAATGATGGTCTTTATTAATGAAGTTTATAAAATAAAGAAAATTTCTAAAGCATACGCTGAAGGATTTATTAAAATGTTTAGTTGTATTACTCCTCATATAGGTGAAGAAATGTGGTCATTAATTGGTCATGATAATACAATTGCTTATGAAAAATGGCCTACATATGATGAAAATAAACTTGTTTTAAATGAAATTGAAATTGCTGTTCAAATATGTGGCAAAACTAGAGGTACAATAAAAGTTAATATTGATGCTAATGAAAAAGAAATTGAATCTAAAGCGTTAAATGCTGATTTTGTTAAAACAAGAATTTTAGGAAAAGAAATCAAAAAAATTATTGTTATAAAAAATAAAATTGTTAATATTGTTGCTATTTAATGACAAAATTCGCTAAATAATTTTTCTATAATTAAAATATGATACAAATTGAAATTATAGAAAAAGAAACTGAACAAGAATTAGTTAATGATGTTAATTATTTTTTAGAACAATTAGAAAACCATTTATTTGTTGATATTAAGTATTCTACAAATATAATACATTTTAATCATGAAATTATTAAAAATTATACTGCTTTAATAATATATAAAGTAGAATAATATTGTAATAAGAAATAGGAAGTATTAATTATGAAAAAAAGAATTATTTTATGTTTATCATTTTTACTTGTTGGGTGTAATAATTCTAATATTCAACAATCAATAGTTAGTAATGATCAATCATTTACTAGTGATTTAACTTCATTATTTAATTTTAATGATGAAAATATTATATTTAATGAAAATTATCCTTTTAATTTAAAATGTTATCAAACTAAATCTAATGAAAAAAATGACTATTATGTAGTTACTGTAGAAATAAGTTATAAAGATATAAAAATTGAAAATGTAAAAATTATTACTTTACCTTCTTCAATAAAAATTGAAAACAAACCAAAAGCAATTAGTAATGTTGGGTATGATAATAATAATTATATTTTAGATAATTATGTTGATGTTAATAATTTTGTTTTTAAAGGATTTAGAATCTCGTATTTAACTGATAAAAAAGAGGATAATATTAAAATATCTTTTAAAGGACAAACAGAAAATGGAAATATTGATAAAATATTTTATGTTTTAAATACCGATTTTCAAAATGAAAGTAATATATCTTGATATTAATTTTTTATTTTTATAAAATAAACATAGGAGTGAGATTATGGCAGAATTTGTTTACATTCAAAATTACGCTAAAAGAGGAAATTTAGCAATTTCAACAAATGTTTTTGATGAAATTATTTCTATTGCAATTAATAAAATAAAAGGTGTTAAGCTTAAAAGTTCTGATAAGTTTATTTTTTCTTTAAAAAAACCTACTCATTGTGAAATAAAAAATGGGAGGATAAATACTGATATAGAAGTTATTTTATCTCAAAATAGTAATGTAAATGAAGTTTGTCTTAAAATCCAAGAAGAAGTAGCGTATGCTCTTACTTCAATGACAGAATTCATTCCTTTTTCAATAAATGTTAAAGTAGTAGGAATAGAATAAAAAGCCAAACGGCTTTTTTTATTGGAAGAAAGAATAGGTAAAATTATGTTAAGTAGAAATCAAGAACAAGAAAAAATTATGTTTATTATATATGAAGTGCTTTTTTTTAATAGAATGAAAAGTCCTTTTGATATTGTAGAAATTACTGAAAATACAATGGATGAAAATTATGAAAATGTTTCAACTTTTGTTAAAGAAGTAACAGTTAAATGCTTATTAAATTATGAAGAAATATATAATATTATTTTACCTAATTGTAATACATGGAAAATGGAAAGAATCAATTTAATTGTTATAGCAATTTTGATGTTAGCAATTACTGAATATAAATATGTAGGTGGAATAGAAAAATCAATTATTATTAATGTGGCTATTAAACTTGCACATAAATATGCCGATGAAAAAGATTATAAATTTGTTAATGCCTTACTTGATAAAGTTTTATGAACGAATTTTTAACAGTTAGTAAATTAAATTTATATATAAAATCTGTTGTAGAAGCAGATTTTTCTTTAATGAATATTTCTGTTATTGGAGAAGTATCTTCTTTAACGAAACATTATACCGGACATTATTATTTCACATTAAAAGATAATGAATCTCAAATAAAATGTATGATGTTTGCTTCATATACTCAAAATATTGATTTTAATTTACAAAATGGTAATAAAATATTAATTCAAGGTTATATTGGAGTTTATGATAAAGGTGGAGTGTATCAACTTTATTGTCGAAAAATATCTTTATATGGTGAAGGTGAATATTTATTAAAATTAGCTAAATTAAAAGAAAAATTAGAAAAAGAAGGTATTTTTTCCTTACCTAAAAAAGATTTACCATTACTTCCTAATAGAATTGGAGTTATTTCTGCAAAAACTGGTGCGGCAATATATGATTATATTAATACTATTAGGAAAAGAATAAATACTGAAATTTATTTATTTCCATGTTTAGTTCAAGGCGATGAAGCTAGTAAATCGATTTTAAAAGCGATTAAAGAAGCTCTTAATTATCAAATCGATTTACTTGTAATTACTCGTGGTGGTGGCTCTAAAGAAGATTTAAGAGTGTTTAACGATGAAGAATTAGTAAGATTTGTTAGTCAAATTAATATTCCTACTATTGCAGCGGTTGGTCATAAAATTGATACTACATTAATTGACTATGTAGTTGATAAAAGTTGTATTACTCCTACAGATGCTGCAATTAGTTCTACTCCTAGTTATGAAGAAATGATTGATCAATTATCTTATTTAAAAAATTTATTACAAAGAAAATTCACTAGACTAGTAGAAAATAAACAAACTAAAATAGCATATTTAATTAAAGATATTGATTTAAAATCACCTCTTAATGAATTAAAATTAAAAAAGCAAAAAATAGAAAATATTGGTAAAAAAATTAAGATACTTATTA
>CAJKZK010000102.1 GCA_905204225.1 uncultured Bacillota bacterium | reverse complement strand
TCACTTTTGTTTTTAAAACAATATCAACTTTTAAAAATTCTATATTATCCAAAATATTAATTTGTTGATTACTTTTAGTTGATTTTTCAATTAAAGAAATTAATTTAACATTTTTTATAGATAATATTTTTATTTTAAACAATTTAATAATTAATTTTTCTTCATTAATTAAAATTTCAAAATAAACATTAGAAATTAAAATTAAAAACAATACTATAAGAATGAATATCATATTTATAGTATTGTTAAAAAATTATTTATTATTATTTTTTTTGTTTATTTTGCCTCTTTTTGTTTCTAAAGAAATTATTTCATCAGCATATTCTTCATTTTGTGGAAATTGATAAGTAGGGACTTCGATAAATCCACTTCTATTTTTTTGTAATCTATTTTCTTTTTTCATAACTAACCTCCGTTAGTTATTTTGTACATTTATTAATTATTTATAATAAATCTTCAATTTCTTTATCTTCTTGTAAAGAAATCTTAACTATTTCTAAATTATTAGCGCATTCTTCAACTAAAGATTGATAATCAAATTTTGATTCATATTCTATAACTTTTTCTTCATTAGGAGCAGTAGTAGGATCTTTTACTTCAAAAATAGTACAACAATCTTCATATGGACGAATAGAAATATCAAATGTACCAATTTTTCTTGCTATAGAAATAATATCTATTTTATCATATATCGCTAAAGGTCTAATAACTGGTAATGTGCTTACTTGTTCAATAATTTTAATTGATTTTAAAGTTTGAGACGCTACTTGTCCTATACTTTCACCATTAGAAATAACTAAATCTTTATTTCTTTTAGCCACAATACATGCAATTCTATACATCATTCTTCTCATAATTGTTATTGCATATGAAACAGGTACGCTTTTATATATTTCTTCTTGTAAATGAGTAAAAGGAACAATATATAATTTAATTTCTTCTTGATAATTATTTAAAACATTTAATAAATCTTTAATTTTAGTAATAACAGCTTGATTAGTATATGGAGGAGAAGCAAAATGAATACATTCTAATTTAATACCTCTTTTCATCATTAAATAAGCTGCAACAGGAGAATCAATACCACCTGAAAGCATCATTAAAGATTTACCAGCAATGCCAAGAGGGTAACCACCACTTGCTAAAATTGTTTCAGAAAATATATATGTTTCTTTTTCTCTTACTACAATAGAAATTAATAATTCTGGATTATGCACATCTACTTTATAATTAGTATTTTTTAAAATATTACCTGCGACATATCTATTAATTTCACTTGAAACCATATTAAATGTTTTATCTGCTCTTCTTGAATCAATTTTAAAAGTATTTTTATTTTGATTTTTAGCTAATTCTAAACATAAATTACTAATTACATCAATATCATTTTCAACTTTATAAACAGGTGATAAAGAATAAATACCTGATACATCTAATAATCTATTTTTAACATCTTCATAATTATCTCCATTTAAATGTACATAAGTATGATCATGTTTTACTTCAACTTTTACATTATTAAATTTTTTTAAAGCATGTTTAATATTAGTGCCTAACAATTTAATAAAATCTTTTTTATTCTTTCCTTTGGTAGATAATTCACCATATCTAACCATAATAATATTTGCTTGCATATAATTCTCCTAACTTCTTGAATATATAATTTATTTAATTGTATTTAAAATTAATTCTAATTCTTTAAAGAAAATATCTATTTCTTCTTTAGTATTATGCTCATCAAAAGAAACTCTTATTGAATTACTAGCAATATATTTATCTTTATGCATCGCCTCTAAAACATATGATGAGGATTCTTTTTTTGATGAACATGCAGATTTAGTAGAAACATATATTTCTTTATTTGATAAAGCTTCTGCCACTACACTTGCTTTTTTATTAGTATAAAAAGAAATAATATATGGAGAAGAAGATAAAGAAGAATTGAATTTTATATTATCAATCTTATTTCCTTTTAAAAAGAAATATTCTTGTAATGATTTTACATATAAATAATTTTTTTCTAAATTAGTAAAACTTAATCTAAGAGCTTTTGCTAAACTAACTTCCATTGGTACAGAAGTAGTGCCAGATCTTAAATTATGTTGATGTCCTCCACCAGTAATTAATGGTTCTAAATTAGTATTATGTCTTTTTATTAATAATCCACTAGCTTTAAAAGAATGAATTTTATGTCCAGATAAAGTAATTAAATCTACATCATCATAATTTATTTTTATTTTTCCTATAGCTTGAGTAGCATCAACATGAAAATGAATTTTTGGATAATTTTTTAATAATTTTCCAATTTCTTCAATTGGTTCGATACATCCTACTTCATTATTAACTGCCATAATAGAAACTAAGATTGTATTATCTTTAATACTATTTTTTAATTCATTAATATCTACTAAACCAAATTCATCCACATCTAAATAAGTAACTTCAAATCCAAACAATTCATGTAATTGTTTAAAAGTATTTAAAACAGATAAATGTTCAATTTTAGTAGTAATTATATGATTTCCTCTATTTTTATAATAAAATGCAACACCTTTAATAGCCATATTATTAGATTCAGTCGCACCAGAAGTAAAATATATTTCATCTTCTTTAGCATTAAAAAAAGAAGCAATTTGATCAGTTGCTTTCTTTTCTAATAAAGAAGCTTTTAATCCTTCTTGATGTAAGGAAGAAGAATTACCTATATAATTTTTTACACAATTATTAAAACTATTTAAAACTTCATCATTAACTATAGTGGTTGCCGCGTTATCAAAATAAATCATTTAAATTCACCTATAGTATTTTATGATATAAGATAATATTTTTCTAGTTTATTTACCCGTTTCAGGTTTTATTTTTTTAAGCATTGCAACAGTTTCATCAGTTGTTCTTACAAAATCACCTTCAAAAAATGATTTTTCAGCACGATTAAGAGTAGTTTTTACATCATCAAATGCTTGTCTATATTGATTAGCATATACAATTGATTCTTCAGCTTTTCTAACTAAATTTGGTAAAACATTTACTCTATTTTCTATATTATCAAAACAATCTTGTAATAAAGCAATGTTATTATTAAGACTTACTACATCAATTGGAAGATTATTAATTATTTCTCCACAATTAAATAATATTTGATAACATTGTTTAATATCATTATTAAATGATAATGTAACACTTTGAACATTTATTTTTCTTAATTCATTTTCATAATTTTTTAATTTAATAAATGTTTTAGTAATATATTCATATCCAACATTAGTATCATCTCTTAAAGAATTAAGATATTTATGCATATTTTCAATATCTGTTTCTATTTGATTCATTGCATCAGATAAATCTTCAAGTTTATTAGCTAATGTTGAGAATGGTTGTTGGCTTGATGAATGAACATATGTATCTAATGTTCTTTTAATTGTTCCTAATTCATTGATTTCTCTTTGAATATTTTCTAAACTGTCTACACAATTTTCTTTTAACAAATAAGTAACTTTATATTCAGGAATGCTTCTTCTTAATTTAATAAATTTATTTTCTATTTTATAAGAACCATTATAAATTTTATCAAATTCATCTTTATAATATTTTCTTGCATTTTCTTCTTTATCAAAATCACTACCTAAAGTTATCAATCCATCTCTAATTTGATTTAATTCAAATTCAATATTTTTAGTTTGAAATTGAGTTAATTTTTTTTGAATTTTTTCTAATGCCATATTAAATGAATCAATAGTTGGTTGGAATTTCAAATGATGTAAAGGATAACCTTGTTCTAATAAAGAATTATATCTATTAGTTAATTCTTCAATATTATTAGGCATTACAACAAAAGATAAAGTTGTTAATTTAGGTAAAGTATCTAATTCTTTTCCTAATGCATCAATAACATGTTCAATTTCAGGAAATCTTTCTTTAGATTCTTCATAATGGGCTCCAGCTAATAAATTTTCAGCTTCAGAAAAATAACTTTCTATTTTATCAAAAACTTGAACAAATGAAGATTCAATATATTTTAATTCATTTCTTTTAGATTCAAAATTATCTTTAATTTCTCTAAATTCTCTTCTATAACGAAGAATTTCTTGTCTATTATCATCATCTGTATTAATAATATCATTAACAGATTTACTAACTTTATTACATTTATCTTCAAGCTCATTAATTTTAATTCTAACATCAGATATATCTTCTATAATTTGCTTATATTTTTTTTCTAAAAGCAACTTATTTAATTCATTAATAGCTTCTTTAGCATTAGCATCTTCTTGAGATAAAACCTCATTATACATATTCATATTCATATTATAAATAGCTTCATATTCCACATTTAATTGAGAAATATTATATACTCTTTTTAAATCGCTATCTAATTGGATTACTAACAAATTATGTAAATCATCATATTTTTTCGATAAATCATATACTTGCTTTTTCACATGTCTATTTTTAGCGAAGAAAACAAATAAAAACACTCCTACACCTACAATACATGTAGCTATAATGATAGCTAAAACTAATTTTGTTGTACTAATTAAAAAATAATTAAACATAAATATATCACCCAATTTTGAGTATAGCATTTAATTAAAATTAATTAAATATTAAATGTGTTAATTTAATTTATTATGGCATAATAATTTTGAAAGCGAAGTATAACATGGCAAACTTTTTAAATTTAGGAAATGAAAAATTTTTATTGGCCAAAGGAATTGATGATAAAGTAATATCTTATTTAAAAACGTGTTTTAATAATAAAGAGCAAATTTCTTCAGCAGTTCATCAATCAATGTTAAGATATTTCAAAGAATATTTATGTGTAGGTGGTATGCCTAGTGTAGTAGATATATTTTTAAAAACAAATGTAGGAATTGGTAGAGCTGATTTAATCTTAGTCCAATATAGAACAACTAAACCAGGAATAATATTTGAATTAAAAGTAGATTCTAGTCCAATAGAAGCAATAAAACAAAAAAATTATTTAGAATCATTTAATACATATAAAGAAAAAATATTATTAATTGGTTTTAATTTAGATTCTAAAACCAAAAAACATTCTGTTTTAATAGAAGAAGTAAATAAATAAGCTCAATTAAATTATTAAATTTAAAATTTTTAATTGACTATAATAATTAATTATTATAATATTAATAGGCATGCGATGTTAGCATATAGATACAGCCTGTCCGACGAACGCTAAAAAAAAGTAACCTAGCTATATGGTGAAGGCGTTTCACCCGAGGAAATGGGATCTATACCTATAGCTTTATCCATGTAAGACATAGATAAAGAAAGGAGAAATAATATGTCAAGATATACAGGACCTTCTTGGAAAATATCTCGTAGATTAGGTTATTCTACTCTCGAAACAGGTGTTGAATTAAAGAAGAGATCATATGGACCTGGTCCACATGCTAAAGACAAAAGAAAAAAACCATCTGAATATGGTAAACAATTAATTGAAAAACAAAAATTAAGAGAAACTTACGGAATCTCAGAAAGACAATTCCAAAGATTATTCTTAATGGCAAAATCAATGAAAGGTGCAGTTACAGGTGTTGCATTTATGCAAATACTTGAATCTAGATTAGATAATTTAGTTTATCGTTTAGGTTTTGCAAGAACTAGACGTCAAGCTAGACAACTTGTTACACATGGTCATATCTTAGTAAATGGCAAAAAACTTGATATCCCAAGTTATATTGTTAAAGTTGGCGAAGAAGTTTCAGTTAAAGAATCAAGTAAGAATTTAGCTATTATCAAATCTTCTCTTGAATCAATGACTACAACAGTTGCTTATGTTGAAGTTGATAAAGAAAAAGAAGCTGGTAAATTAGTAAGACTTCCTGAAAGAAATGAAATGACTCGTGAAATTGACGAATCACAAATCGTTGAATTCTACAACAGAAAATTATAATTTAACATTATTAGCCACTTTTCTAAAGTGGCTTTTTTAATGCAAAAAAAAAGAAGATTTTTATTCTTCTTTTTTTATATAGCTTTTAATTTATAATCTTTTAATATAAGACTTTATTGTTATTTTCATCATAATGCCAATATTTATAATCTTTAGTTAATTCATCTTCACTTGGAGTAGTTTCACTATAGAATGCAACAACAACTTCAT
>CAJKZK010000101.1 GCA_905204225.1 uncultured Bacillota bacterium | reverse complement strand
GCTCTTCCGATCTTAAAATTAAAAATAAATACATTAAAAATTTTTATTGATTTTATGAAAGGAAAAATATATGGCTCAAAGAGAAATTAGTCAAATGCTTAATAATTCATTGCAAAATCTTAATTTATTAGTTGATTCATCAAAAGTAATAGGTTCTCCATTACATATTGATAATAATAAAATTATAATTCCATTAAGTAAAATTACTTTTGGCTTTGGAGTAGGTGGAAGTGAATTTAATACATCTAAAGGACAAATTATAAATAACGATTTAATTGAAAATGAAACTTATCCATTTGGAGGAGGGACATTAGGTGGAGTAAATATTGAACCAATCGCTTTTTTATTAATTGATAATGATAATTCAAAAATTATTAGAGTTGAACAAGGAGATACTTTATTTGATAAATTATTAGATTTAAGTATTTCTTTATTAAAAAAGAGCAACAAAAAAAGCACGAAATAAATCGTGCTTTAATTTTGCAATTTTATTTTGCTAAAGCTGCTTTAGCTGTTTTTACTAATTCAGCAAATGCTTGTTCATCAGTAATTGCTAATTCAGAAAGCATTTTTCTATTAACATTGATGTTAGCAAGTTTTAATCCATGCATTAATGTTGAATAGTTAATATCGTAATTTCTGCAAGCTGCATTAATACGAACGATCCAAAGTTTTCTATAATCTCTTTTAATTGTTCTACGAGAAACATAAGCATAATGTAATGAATGCATTACTTGTTCATTAGCTGTTTTAAAGAGAAGATGCTTTGAACCAAAATAACCTTTAGCTCTCTTTAAAACTTTTTTTCTTCTTGCGTGTGTAACTGTTCCACCTTTTACTCTCATCGTTAGTTCCTCCTATTGTTGGATTAAGTCTTTGACTCTCTTGTAGTCTGACTTAGATACCATACTTGCCTTTCTTAATTGACGAATTTGTTTGTGTGATTTGTTATGGCTTAAGTGGGAAATGTAAGATGAATGTCTCTTTAATTTTCCAGAACCAGTAACTTTAACTCTTTTTGTTAAAGCTTTTTTGGATTTCATTTTTGGCATGATTTTGTCCTCCTATTTTTTTACTTTCGACGCTAAAATGACGATTAAGGTTCTTTTATCAAGAACTGCAGGCTTTTCAACAACAGCCTTATCTCCACATAATGAGATAAAACGATCAATAACTTCTTGACCAACTTCCATATGAGATAATTGTCTACCTTTAAATCTCATTGTAATTTTTACTTTATTACCTTCATCTAAGAAACGTAATGCATGTTTAAGTTTGGTTTGTAAGTCATGTTCACCAATTACTGGAGAAAGTTGAACTTCTTTAACTTCAATAATTGTTTGGTTCTTTTTTGCTTCTCTAGCTTTTTTTTGTTGTTGGAAACGATATTTTCCATAATCTAAGATTTTGCAAACTGGAACCTTTGCATTAGGTGCTACACAAAGTAAATCCATTGAATAAGTTTCAGCTAATTGAAGCGCTCTTGTTCTTGGCATTTCACCTAATTGTTTTCCTTCTGGATCAATAACTAATACAGTTGGGAAACGGATAAGATTGTTGACTAAGTCATCACCATATTTATTAAATTTTGGTGATCTATTATTGTTTTCTATGATAAAATCCTCCTAGTAAAATAAAATGGGCACAGAATCCTGCGCCCATCAAAAAGTTCTTATTTAGAATCTTGTAGCTTTTTACCAATTTATTAAAATAAATCTGGTGAGAAGCGGGCGCTTCCTCTTTCCACGGTTTTATTTACCTTTTATATATTACTTAAAGTAAGTAAATATGTCAATAAATTTTTTTAAGTATTGAAATTTAAAATTAAAATATGCTTAAAAAACTAAGAATATGCATTTTATATTTATATTTTTAACAAAAAATTGCAATTTTAAATAGATGTAATAAAATAAAAATGAGGAATAATTATGTTAAATATTGCTGTAGTAGAAGATGAAATAAATGTATCAAAACAAATTGAATCTTATATAAATAGCTTTGCTAATGAACATAGAATTGAAATAAGTATTACTGTTTATAATAATGCTGATGATTTTTTGTCATATTATAAAAATAATTTTGATTTAGTTTTTATGGACATAGAATTACCAGGAATAAATGGTATGGATGCTACTATTAAATTAAGAGAGAAAGATAAAAATGTTATGATTGTTTTTGTAACTAATCTTATGCAGTATGCAGTTAATGGATATTCAGTTAATGCTTATGATTTTATTGTAAAACCTTTTAATTATTATAGTTTTGCTATTAAATTAAAAAGAATTTTTAAGAGTTTGTTAAGTAATCAAAATAAAAAGATTGTTATTAATTATCAAGGTGGAAGAAGGGTTGTCTCTATATTTGATATATTATATGTTGAAGTAAATAAACATGTTTTAATTTATCATTTAAAGAAAGAAAACGTTACTGCTAGTGGTACTTTAAAAAAAGTTTTTGAAGAAATTGGTGATGATAGTTTTGCTTTATGTAATCAATGTTATTTAGTTAATTTAAGATTTGTTAAAGAAATAAATAATAATATGGTAGTAGTTGGCAATGATAATTTACAAATATCTGCTCCAAAAAGAAAAGAATTTTGTGCTTCTTTAGCTAAATATCTTTGTAAATGTGGAGGCGGCTCATTATGAGCATGTTATTTTTTTATAAAATATTATTCATGATAGAACTTTTGATTAGTGAATATTTATTTGCTTTTAGAATGAAAAAAAAGAAACATTTTATCTTAAGAGTTATTGGTGCATGGATTTTTTCACTAGCTATAAGTGCATTATATCCTTTACCACTTAAATATGCTTATACTAGTTGGTATTCTACTATAATGTTTATTATATTATTCGTTGTAGCGTTTTTTCATTTAAAATTTGTTTTTAATATTTCATGGAGTTATGCTTTCTTTTGTGCAATAGCGTCATATACAATTAGACATTTTGCTTATGGAATATATGTTTTGATTTTTTCAACATTTGGTTGGATTAATTCAAATGATCCATATAGCTCTAATCCTTTAGATTTTGCTAATTTTGATCAAAGAACAATAATAATTATTTTGTCATATTTTGATATATTTTTATTTTGTTATTGGGGTGGGTATATATTATTTGCTTCAAAACTTAAAACTGCTGAAACTATTAAATTTAAATCTACGACATTATTAATATTTACTGGTTTAATTTTAATAGTAGATATTGTTATTAATGCTATTGTTACATATTCAACAGATAATGTATTTAAAGATAGAATGTTGTATTTTTATAATATTTTATGTTGTGCTTTAGTTTTTTATATTGAATATAATTTGATTAATACGAAAGATATGTCTAATGAAATGGCTATTATGCAAGAAGCTCTTAGACATAGTCAAAAACAATATGATTTACAAAAGGAAAATATAAAATTGATTAATTTAAAATGTCATGATTTAAAACATCAAATAAATGAATATGCTTTAAAAGGTAAAATTAATCAAGAATTTGTTAAAGAAATACAAGAAACAATTTCTATTTATGATGCAAATATTAATACAGGTAATGAAGTATTAGATATTATTTTAACAGAGAAAAGTTTATTATGTAATGAAAAAGGTATTGTATTAACTTGTATGGTTAGTCAATGTGATTTGTCTTTTATAAAAGAAGGTGAATTATATTCTTTTTTTGGTAATATTTTAGATAATGCTATTAATGCTGTATCATTAATTAATAATAAAGAAAAAAGATGTATTGGAGTAAATGTTCATCAAATAGAAAAATTTATTGCGATTAAAGTTGATAATTATTTTAGTGGAGAAATTGATTTATCTAGTGATGGATTACCAATTACTAAAAAAGATACAAATTATCATGGTTTTGGTATGCAATCAATTAAAATGATTGTAGATAAATATAATGGAACTTTAAACATTGAAATAGATGAAGATGTGTTTATTTTAAATGTAATTTTTCCTACTAAATAATAAAATATGCGTTCAAAACTTAGAATATGCGTTAGCAATTGACTAATAATAATAGATAAAATATTTTCTAAATAGAAAGCGCTTACTTGTGCTTGAAAGGAGGAAAAGATGAAAAAGATACGTTGGAGTATCTTAATAGGAATTTTTGCCATAATTACATTTTATGTGACATGTGGTGTTGTGTTTAGTTATCTTTTATTAAATGCAATTGAAGCAGAAACATCAGGTTATGCAACACTTTTTGATAATTGGTGGCAAATTCTATTATTTGTTATTGATATATTTTCAATAATAGGTTTACTAGGATCAATAGCAATGAAAATTATATTTAGTGAACCAAGTAGTGAGGAGGAAAAATGAAAAAATTTTTAAATAAAACTGTATGGTGGTTTTTATCTTCTTTCTTTGCTATTATGCTTGTTATTTTATTTGTTGGTAATAGCTTTTTAAAAGAATATGAAACACAAATAAACTATGCTTTACACATTGATCCTTATAAAACAATAACTAGTGAAAATACAGATACTGAATATTTTAAATCACCATTTAAAAAAGAAGATGGTAAATATGATGATATTGCAATGAGAAATAATTCTATGCAAATATCTCAAGAAGCTAATAGTGAAGCTAGTGTCCTTTTATGGAATAAAAATAATAGTTTACCATTAAAACAATCTACTAAAATTAGTTTTTTCGGTGTTCAATCAAATGAAAAAAATTATTTATATACAGGTAATGGTTCTGGTAGGGTAGCAGTTACTCCAACAGATTTTGCTAATTTAAAAGATACATTTGAAAAAGAAAATAAATTCCAAGTAAATAAAACATTATGGAATTTTTATCAAAATAAAACTGGATCAAGCATGTATAATCCTAGCGTTGGTCCAGATGGAAAACAAGATAACCATTATAAAGAATTTAATGTTAATGAAGTAAATTGGAGTGAAATAAATACAACTGAAATTGCTTCATCAATTAATGAATATAATACCGCTATTATGGTTATATCAAGAAATGGTTCTGAAGATGGCGATACTTGGTTTAATACTTCTGAATGTTTAGATAATAATTATTTAGATTTATCTTTTAATGAAAAAAGTATATTAGATAATCTTGATTCAATGAGAGGACAAGGAAAATTAGATAATTTAGTTTTATTATTAAATACAGGCACTCCAATGCAAATGAAGAACATTTCTAAATATACTCATATTGATTCATGTTTATGGGTAGGAATGGGTGGAAATGCTTCATTTAATGGAATATATGATGTTGTTTCTGGAAAAGTCAATCCATCTGGTAGATTAGTTGATACTTATTTATATGATAATGATTCTGCTCCATCTGTTGAAAATACTGGAGCATATCAATTTGCTAAATATGGCGCTTTACCTCAAGAAAGTAGATCAAGTAATGCTTATAATCATGCCTATAGTGTATATCAAGAAGGTATATATGTAGGATATAGATATTTTGAAACTAGATATGAAGATACTGTTTTAAATTTAGGTAACGCTAATAGTGCAAGTGGTATAAAAAATAGTTCTATGAATTGGGATTATAATAAAGAAGTATATTATCCATTTGGTTATGGTTTATCATATACTAATTTTGAATATTCAGATTATAATGTTTCTAAAAATGGTGATAATTATAAAATCTCATTAAAAGTAACAAATACTGGTAGTGTAGCAGGTAAAGATGTAGTTCAAATTTATTTACAAAAACCATATACAGAATATGATAAACAAAATAAAATTGAAAAAGCTTCAGTTGAACTTGTTGGTTATGCTAAAACTGGTTTATTAGAACCTAATAAGAGTGAAAAAGTTGAAATAGATGTCAGTGAATATGAATTTAAATCATATGATAGCTATAATAAAAAGACATATATTCTTGAAAAAGGTGATTATTATTTAGCATTTGGTAAGAATGCTCATGATGCTTTAAATAATATTTTAGCAGAAAAAGGTAAAAATACTTCTTCAGGAATGGATTATAATGGAAATAAAAATTTTGCAAGAAAATTTAATTATAAAAATGATGATTTTGTTAAATATTCTAAATCAAAAAATAATGTAGAAGTTACAAATCAATTTGATAATGCTGATCTTAATTTATATGAAGGAACAGCAGATCAAAAAATAACATATTTATCAAGAAGCAACTGGAAAGATACATATCCTAGATCGGAAGAGCGTCG
>CAJKZK010000100.1 GCA_905204225.1 uncultured Bacillota bacterium | reverse complement strand
AAAGCAAATATTTTGTTATAAATTTATAAAGAAAAATTTGGGACAGGAAATTTTTATACAAGTATACCTCAATATGCTATTTCATTTTTATTAGATAAAATTAAATTTGATTTAGAAAAAGGAATTAATTTTGAACCATTAATTTACCCAACTAATCTTTAATAACTAATTTATAATTATTTTTATTAAATGAATTTAATAATGAAGTTGAATATTCATTATCACCATATTCTTTTAATAAACTATACCCTTTTTCTTTTTTTAATTCTTGATGTAAAAATATACTGCCATCAAAATAATAAGCGTTTAATCGACCTAAAAATTCTTTTAATATTTCATTATTTTGTTCATTATCTGTTTCAAATCTAGATTTAAGCATATACATCTTTTTAAATAAATTAAATGAATATTCATGATAAGATTTATTATCTAAAATAAAATCAATATATTTAGAATCATATTGCATACCATTTTTACCAATTTTAAATATTCCATATCTATTACCATAATCTAATAATGAATTAGAACAAATATCATATATTCCATTATTTTCCATGATATCTTGAATATGTAAATGACCGGAAAAATTAATTTCTACATTATATTTTTTATATAAATCTAATATTTGTTCACTATTAGTAATAGTGTATAATCTTTCAAATAATTTATTATGAGTAATTAAACTATGATGCATAAAACTAATAACTTTTAAATTATTTTCTTTAGCGTATTCTAAATTATTAATCAACCAATCTATACATGTAATACCACCACTTATGTAAGAATAACTATCTTCATAATTATATCTAGAATAAGTAGAATCAAGCATTAATAACATTTCATTATTTTTAGTGATATATGTATAAGATAATGTATCTTTATCATAACTAAAACCATTAGAATAACCAAAGTTTTGGTATATTTGTTTAAATTCATCACTTGTAGTGGATTTAACAATATTATATTCAGTATTAGAATAATCTCTAGGTGCAAGAGAAAATGTATCATGATTACCTGGAATGACTAATGGTTGAATTCCTTTAGCTAATAATTTATCTAATTTATTTGCTACTTCAAGATGAGAATTATATTCACCATTATAAGTAATATCACCAGTAATAATAAAATAATCAGGTGAATCAATAATTGTTTGTTCAATTAATTTATCAAATAAAATATTATTATAATTCATGGTTCTTCCATCAGTAACAAATAATTCACCATCATAATCTCTATTTGAATCTAAATATGAAGATGCTAAATAATGAGTATCTGAAGCGATATATATTGATGTATCATTATTTTCAAATGATAAATCTTCATAAGTTGGATAAGGTAAAGAATTATTACATGAATATAAAAATAAAGAGCATAATAAACTTAATTTTAATAATTTCTTTTTCATAAAAAACCTCTAAATATATTAAATCATAAAACAAAGAATAATGTTATTTATAATTTCTTTTTGTTAATATATTTGCTAATATAACTATATATATTTAAAAGGAAATTGAAAATGAAAAACAATATATTTTTAGATAATTATCATTCATTATTAAATGTTTATGATACTCAAATAGCAATTAAATTAGTTAAAGATACTTTTCAAAATGAATTATCGAAATCTTTATCATTAACTAGAGTTAGCGCTCCCTTATTTATAGATCCAGAAACAGGTTTAAATGATAATTTAAATGGATATGAAAAAGCAGTTAATTTTATATGTAATGAAAATAATAAAAAATTAGAAATAGTTCAATCATTAGCTAAATGGAAAAGATATGCTTTAAATAAATATAATGTAAATGGATTATATACTGATATGAACGCGATTAGACCATTTGAAGAATTAGATAATATTCATTCATTATATGTTGATCAATGGGATTGGGAAAAAGTTATTACTAAAGAAGCAAGAAATGAAGAATATCTAAAACAAACAGTTAGAAAAATATATGATGT
Organism: uncultured Bacillota bacterium; assembly: GCA_905204225.1. Taxonomy (GTDB): domain Bacteria; phylum Bacillota_I; class Bacilli_A; order RFN20; family CAG-449; genus CAG-449. The sequence continues at coordinate 4,215 of CAJKZK010000100.1, read as the reverse complement.
AATAAAATATACTTCTGAAGTAGTGCATTCATCTTATCCAATATTAGAATATGATTTACCTAATGATATTAAATTTATTACTACTGAAGAATTAGAAAAAAAATATCCTAATCTAACTAGAAAAGAAAGAGAAAATATAATTACTAAAGAATATAAAGCAGTTTTTTTAATGCATATAGGAAATAAATTATTAGATGGATTACCTCATGATGGTAGAGCCGCTGATTATGATGATTGGAAATTAAATGGAGATTTATTATTATGGTATGAACCATTAAATATGGCTTTAGAATTATCATCAATGGGTATCAGAGTTGATGAAAAATCATTAATTTATCAATTAAAAGAAAGAAATGAAGAATTTAAATTATCTTATCCATATCATCAAAATATAATTAATTCTTCTTTACCTTTAACAATAGGAGGAGGCATAGGTCAATCTCGTATATGTATGTTTATGTTAAAAAAAGTGCATATTGGAGAAGTACAAGCTTCTTATTGGGATAAAGAAGATATAGATAAATTTAAAGAAAAAGGAATAGAATTATTATAATATGGGATTATTAAGTTTTTTATTTAAACCTTTAATTAATAATATTAAAGGAAACATTGGAGAAAGAAAAGTTGACGCTAAATTAAATCCATTATTTTTTGGTAAAGTATATCATCAACAAATTAATAATTTGATATTAATTGATGATAATAATAAAACCCATCAAATAGATCATGTTGAAATTCGTGAAAATGGTATTTTTTGTATTGAAACTAAAAATTATAAAGGCTGGATTTTTGGTGATGAAAATTCTAGTAAATGGACTCAATGTATATATAAAGAAAAAAATCAATTTTTAAATCCTTTAAAACAAAATAAATCTCATGTTTATCATTTAAATCAAGTATTAGGAAAAGAATATATGATTAATTCTCTTGTAGTAATGGTACAAAATAACGCAGGTAGAATTAATTGTAATAATGTTATTAATTTAAGAGATTTAAGAAGGTATTTAAAAAATTATGAATGTGATAAGAAATTATCTATTGAAGAAATTAATTTAATTTATAATAAATTAATAAATGCATCTATAAAAATTACCAATAAAGAACACGTTAATAATATTAAAAAAACACAAATAGAATTAAATAATGGTATTTGTCCTAGATGTGGAGGAAAATTAATAAAAAAAGTCGGTAAATATGGTGAATTTTTAGGATGTAGTAATTATCCTAAATGTAAATTTATAAAAAATAATAATGTTTAATTCAATGTAATGATAATAAATCATTTAAGTGATATTATTTTGTTATCGAAAGGAATAAAATCTATGACAGAATGGAATTTAAAAGAAATATATATTAATGATGAAGCATGGTCTAAAGATTTAGAAATATTAAAAAAGAAAATAAATGAAATATCTAAATTTAAAGGTCATTTAAAAACAGAACAAGAAATTAATGATTTTTTTGTTTTTCAAGATGATTTAGGAAAATTATTTGAAAAATTATATTCTTATGTTGCTATGAATTATGATAAAAATCAAAAAGATTTAAATTATCAAGCTTTAATGATGAAGATAAGAGAAGTATTACAAGAATATTCAACTAATAGTAGTTTTGTAGATAATGAAATTCTTGAATTAAGTTTTGATAAATATGTAGAATTTGCTAAAAATAGTAAGGCTATTAAAGAGAATTTATTTAACATTAAGAAAATATTTGATGGAAGAGAACATGTTCTTTCAATAAAAGAAGAAATGATAATTTCTAATTATCAAATGGTTACATCTTCTTTTGCTAGATTATATGCTATGTTACAAAATAGTGATTTTAATCCTATTGATGTAACTTTATCAACAGGTGAAGAAGTAAAAATTAGTCCAAATACATATACAAGTGTATTAATGAGAACTAAGAATCAAGATGATAGAAGAAAAATTTTCGAAGCACAATTTTCTTATTATCAAAAACATGAAAATACTTTATGTACAATTTATAAAGGTATAGTTGATTCTAATATTGCTAAGATGAGAAATAGAGGTTATAAATCTATTTTATCAAGTGTTTTAGATCATAATAAAATACCAGAAGAAGTATATTTATCTTTAATTAATACAGTTAAAGAAAATACTGCTCCATTAAAAAGATATATTGCTTTAAGAAAAAAATTATTTAATTTAGAAGAATATCATACTTATGATAGATTCTTACATTATTCAAAAGCTGAAGTAAAATATCCATTCCCTAAAGCTTATGAAGATGTTTTAAAAGCATTACAAGTAATGGGTGATGATTTTGTAGAACATGCAAAAATAGCTTTAAAAGATGGACATGTTGATGTATATCCTAGTGATGGAAAAAGAAGTGGAGCATATTCAACAGGCGTTTATGGATATGGACCATATATATTATTAAATCATACAGATACATTAGATTCGGCATTTACTTTAGCTCATGAATGTGGACATTCAATTCATACTTTATATTCAGAAGAAAACCAACCATATGCATCAAAAGATTATTTAATCTTTGTCGCGGAAATTCCTTCAACATTGAATGAACAAATATTCTTAGATTATTTAATAAAAAATAGCAATGATAAAGAATTAAAAATTCAAGCAATAGAACAACAAATGGATGGAATTGTATCAACATTCTATCGTCAAACATTATTTGCTGATTTTGAATACCAAGCACATCAATTAGCGCTTGAAGGTAAACCATTTACATATGAATCTTTATGTGAAATTATTAAAAATTTATATTATACATATTATGGTATAGATTTAGATACTGAACCATTAAAGAAATTTGTTTGGGCTTATATTCCACATCTATATAATTCACCATTTTATGTATATCAATATGCGACATGTTTTTCTGCTTCGATGAAAATATATCAAGATATCAAAGCTAAAAAAGAAGGAGCATTTGAAAAATATATAGAAATGTTAAAAATGGGTGGATCAGATTATCCAATTGAAATTGTTAAAAAAGGTGGAGTTGATTTAACTTCTAAAGAACCATTCTTAGCAGTATGCAACAAATTAAATGAATTAATTGATGAATACGAAGAATTAATTAAATAATAATGGTTATAAAAAATGAGGTTTTGCCTCATTTTTTAATATAATACACTTTTTCCACCGAGTAATTAGCGATATAATACACTTTTTCCACCGTATTATAATCACATTTCACGTTTTCGGGTAATTTTAAAAAGTATTTTTACACGTTTTCGGATATTTTTAAATCTTAAATTTACACGTTTTATATAATTTTAATAAATATCAATTGCTAAAAACACAATCAAATACTTCTTTTACCCATTCGTTTGGATAGCAAAAGAAAAATGTTTCATGATTTAAATTTTGTTCTCTAATATCAGGATCTTTAAAATGTTTTAAATATCTTTTACGATATTTTTTACCCATTCCTAAAGCATAAAATACATGAATTTTAGTATTTTTGTTATCAATATTGTTATCAATTTTTGTTACTAAATCTGAAACATATTGATTATATATGCTTTTTTGGGTAACTACATCTTTTAAGCATGGAACCATAAAAGAATTAAGAAATTCTATTGTTTGATTATATCTAGTTGGTTCATTAATTTTCATTTTATTAAGTTTATTTTCCATAAAAGAAGGTATAGTCCCAGTATGAATCATTTTATACATAATTTTAGAAATGATTTTTCCTTTTATTTTAGCTATAAAAGCATTATTTTGATCCATATCACTACTGCCTAAAATAATATGATCTACTTTAATATTATTTCTTTGCACTAAATAAGACGCAAACGATCCACCAAGTGAACAACCATATATACAAGAAATATGATTATTAAATTTTTCTTTTATATAATTTTCAATTTTTTTGGTTTCTTCTTCCATACTTATATATTCAGTTTTTTCGTGTTCATCAAATCCATCAAATGAAACGATAACAGTATAAAATTTTTCTATTAAAGAAGGAACAACTTTATTAAATAATGTATAATGACAACATGTTCCAGGAATTAAAAATATAACTGGATTATTGATATTTCCACTTTCATAAAATTTCATAGTTAGACACCTCTAACTAAATAATATCACTTTATATTTTTAATTTAAATAATATTTAATTTTATAGTGCCAATATATTGCCAATATTATTTTATATAATTTTCATTAAAGTTAAATTTATATAAAATAAAAGAAAAAAGGAGAAACA
>CAJKZK010000099.1 GCA_905204225.1 uncultured Bacillota bacterium | reverse complement strand
TAATATAGAAAAATCTATAAATTTTTAATAAATTAATAGTATTTAATATTTATTTTTTTCTAAAATTAAAAAAAGCCTAATTATAAGCAATTAAAAAAGATACGTTGCAATTTTTCTTAACAACAGCTAAGAAAGTGCTGTGATAACGTATCTACTTATAGTATACGCTAAACAAATGAAAAGTAAACAATTTAATTATAATAATACATTAATGCGTTAGTTGAATAAGTAAATGCAACAAAGATAGTTTATATAATTTCTATACCATTTAAGGCATTATATAAAATGAAAATAAAATGAGACAAAATAATGTGGTCAAGAAATAAAAATTATAGACATCAGCGTTATTCTATTGGCGAAAAAATAAAATATTATGAAAATATATTAATGAAATCTAATAATACAAATATAAAAGCTAAAAAAAATTTAGAACGATTGTGCAATTAAATAAATGGCAAAAAAGTATTTAGAAATGTATTTATTGTTAAAGATAAAGAGTTTAACAATAACTATAATGATTATAAGCCAAAACAAGTTGTTTGTGTTGAAGAAAAAATGGTAAAGCAGTTGTACTTCCAATTAGAAAAAATAAAAATATGGTTAATTTATTTAATTTTGATTATAAAAGATCAATTAATGTTAATAGTTCTAAATCAATTCCATTTGAAAGAATTTATGAAAACAGGGGTTTTAAAAATACTAGCAATAGTTTTTTAACTTCAAAATAAAAATTAGATTTAAATAAAAAATGCTCCCAGCGGGAGCGAGAACTAAGCGTGTGCTTAGCTTGTCTATTAATATTATATGCTAAACAAATGAAAAGTAAACAATTTTATAACTAATAAAAAAGATAAAGCTTTAGTTAAATTTATTGCAAGAAAAAAGAACTAGCCCGTAACAACAATGGTTACTTCAGGGATCTAGTTCTTAATCTTATTATATGATAAGTAGATGAAAAGTAAACAATTTAATTATAAAAATGCATTAAAAGTAATGTTTGTTAGTTGAATAAGTAAATGCAACTAACATTAAAAAAGAATTAAAAAAAGTCAAGTCCTTGAACTTGACTATAAACTATTAAAGTTTTAAAATATAAATGTTATTTCTTTATTGAAAACCTTATGGACTTTTTAAAGAATTTAACAGTTACATTTTGTAAAAAGCAGTTACTAAATTGGAGTTCAGGGACTGCTTTTTTTAAATGCTTTTGTTTTTTCATTTAAATCTTCCTCCTTTCGTAAGGCGTTAAGAATCAAAACAAATTGAAGTGTCAATGATGAATGCTTTCACCTTTGGTCTGCATTGAACTCGGCAATCTTTTTGATTTAGACTTATAAAACGAAGGAGGTAGGTTGAAATGGAAAATATATAATAAGGGTGCAAACATGTTTATTGCATTGTTATTCTTTATAATTTTATAGCCAAAATCAAATTCAAGGCATAAAAAAAGCCTAATTATAGGCATTTTGATTTTTAATGGTGCCCCCTCGCAGAGTCGAACCACGCACGGATCCTTACCATGGATCTGTTATACCGATTAACTAAGGGGGCAAATTGATTTTGCTAGATAACTATAACGCTTAAAAATATATAAGTCAATATTAATATTAAAAATTTAAGAAAGTCATTTTAATTGCTTTTTGTATTCTTTTCATAGTTCTATTTGATAAATGTATTTTTCCTGCTTCTTTATTATTCATTCTCCCAACTCTTCTTTTAGAAATAGATCTAATTGCATCTAATTTTAGATAAGAATGATACTCTTTTTCTTTTGATAATTCAGGAATATAACCTAAATCAAAGCAAAATAGAGAGTCATTGTTTTCTTTTGATGTCAATGGAATAACAACTAAATTACCCAAAGAAACAAGTAAAACTACAGCATAATGTCCTTTAGTATTATAATCAGATAATTCAGCACCAATATTTATACCAAATTCTACCCATATAACATCACCTATAGTAATATTGTCTGGTTGAGGTCGATAAGATTTTCTTTTAATTGAGTCAGCAAAAAAAGTAGTTTTTGTATCTAGCCATGCTAAATATTCGTTAACTACTTTTTTATCCATTCCTTTTAATTTTCTTTCAATAGATAAATAAGTTAATAAATTTTTTGGAGTAATTTCTTCCATTAAATATATCACCTATTTATACTATATGTATTTTTTTAAAGAGTGATTATTTTTCCATATAAATCATAATTATCAGCATCAACTACTTCAAAATAAATTTTATCACCTAAATTATATTCATTGTCACTATAGCAATAAATATTTCCATCAATTTCATCAGGAGCATTAAAGCCACATCTAACTAAATATGCCTTTTTTTCTTCATCAAAGCCTACTATTAAACCATAACTAGTTTTACCAATTCTTTTTTGGTTATTTTCAAAAGAAATTTTTTGCTGAATTTTCATTATTTTTTGATATCTTTGTTTTTTTATTCTTTCTGGCACTTGATTAGGTAATTTTTCTCCAACTGTTCCATCTTCAGGGGAATAAGTAAACGCACCTAAATGATCAAATTTAATTTCTTTAACAAAATCTTCTAAGATTTTAAAATCTTCTTCTGTTTCACCAGCAAATCCTACAATTAATGTTGTTCTTAATATTGCATTAGGAACTTTAGTTCTAATTTTTTTAAATAAATCTTTTAAGAAAATTTCATCTCCTCTTCTATTCATTCTTTTTAAAATGCTACTAGAAGCATGTTGAACAGGAATATCAAAATATGGGGTTAAACGAGGATTTTTACCAATTAAATCAATTAATTCATCACTTATTTCATCAGGATATAAATATAACAATCTTATATATTCAAATTCTTTTATTTCTAACAACTTTGTTAATAAAGTAATAATATTAGTATTTTTTAAATCTTCACCATATCTAGTTGTATCTTGAGAAATAACAACTAATTCTTTAACTCCTCTACTAGCAAGTTTTTTAGCTTGATCAAGTAAATCTTTTTCTTCAAAAGATCTAAAATGGCCTCTTATTAATGGAATAGCACAATAAGTACAGCAATTATTACATCCTTCAGATATTTTTAAATATGCAGTATAAGGTTGAGTAGATATAACTCTCTTATTATTAGATATTTCTCCTTTAAATTGTTTTGTTTTTAAAACTTCGTTAAGTAAATCAGCAAAATGAGGATAATCTTTTATTGAAACAAACAAATCAACTTCAGGAATTTCTTTTATTAATTCATCTTTATATCTTTCAACTAAGCAACCAGTAACAATTAATATTTTATGATATTTAGTCATCTCAAAAATAGTATCAATTGACTCTTTTTTACTTGCTTCAATAAATCCACAAGTATTAACTAAAATTATATCTGCATCTTCAACATTATTAACAATATCAACATTGTTATCTTGAAATAAATATGCAATAGATTCACTATCAACTAAATTTTTAGCGCATCCTAATGAAACAATACCAACTTTCATTTTCCACCTCGTTAATCATGAAAAGAAGTAATCATCTTTTCTTTACCTTTATAAAATACTCGATCAATTATGCCTCCTCCAAGCATTACATCACCATCATAAAAAACAGCAGCTTGACCAGGAGTAACTGATTTAATAGGCTCATCATAAATCAATTCAACAATATCATCATCAATAAATTTTAATGTTACAAAATTATCTTGTTGACGATATCTAAATTTGCAACCCACATGCATAGAATTAATAGGTTTAGGCATATTAATCCAATTAATATTACTTATAAGAGCTCTATCTGATAATAAATATTCATTATCATCACCTTGACTAACATATAAAATATTATTTTTAACATCTTTTGCTACAACAAACCATGATTTTGGATCAATACCTTTAATTCCACCAATTCCCAATCCTTTTCTTTGACCAATTGTATAATAAAGTACGCCATCATGATGACCTACAACTTTATGAGAATTAACATCAACAATATTTCCTTTTTTGCTAGGCAAATAATTATTTAAAAATTGTTTAAAATTTCTTTCACCAATAAAACAAACTCCAGTAGAATCTTTTTTATCTGCAACTGCTAAATCTAATTCATGAGCAATTCTTCTAACTTCAGTTTTATCAATATCGCCTAAAGGAAATAAACAATCTTTTAATTGTTCATAATTAATTTGTGATAAGAAATATGTTTGATCTTTATTTCTATCGTAACTTTTTTCTAAATAAAAGATACCATCTTTTTCAATCTTTTTAGCGTAATGCCCCATGGCAATCATATCAAAACCATTATCAAAAGCAAATTTTCTAAAAGTTTCAAATTTAATATATTTGTTACAAAAAATATCTGGATTAGGAGTTCTACCTTTTTTATATTCATCGAGGAAATAAGAAAAAACATAATCCCAATATTCTTTAATAAAATCAATTCTATACAAAGGAATACCTAATTTATCAGCAACTTTTTTAGCGTCTTGATAATCTTTTTCTTGAGGACAAACATCATCATTAATAGTTGGATTACCTAAAACATCATTATTTACTTGTGAATCCCAATTTCTCATAAATCCACCAGCAACTTCATAACCTTGTTGAATTAATAAATAAGCTGCTACAGCTGAATCAACTCCACCTGATAAGCCAATCATAACTTTCTTTTTCATAATAAATCCTCACTATCTATAATAATGGTTGTAGGTCCATCGTTAATTAAATTAATTTTCATATCAGCACCGAAAATGCCAGTTTTTACATCATATCCTAAAGAAGAAACATATTCAATACAATAATCATATAATGGTTTACTTACGCTTCCATTCGCAGCTAAATTAAATGATGGTCTTCTTCCTTTTTTTATATCGGCATATAATGTAAATTGACTGACACACATAACTTCACCATTTACATCATTTAAAGATAAATTCATTTTATCGTTATTATCCATAAATAACCTTAATGACATTACTTTATCCATTACTTTTTTTATTATTTCTTCATTATCAAAATAGTTAAAACCAACAAAAAGAAGATATCCTTTATTAATCTCAGAATATATTTTTTCATCTATACTTACTGATGCTTGTTTAACAACTTGTAATAAAACTCTCATAGCAAGAATATTATAATCAAAATAAAAAAAAGACAAAATAAAAATCTCCATTTTAGGAGATTTTAATTAAATTCTTCTTAAAACAGGAAATTTCTTATCAATCATTTTAAATGGTTTTAATAATAAGCAAAATAAAACCATACACAATAAGCAAGATGGTCCAACATAAGCAATATTATAAATAAATGAACCAACAAATTCAGTATTCCATAAAATCATTCCTGAAATAACATGGAAAGAAAGTCTTAAAAAACATGCAATAAAAATTGAAATGCATACATATACATAAGGCATTACTTTTTTATCACTTTCAAAAATTTGTTTATAAAACAAAGAAACAATCGATAAAGAACCATACGCTAATAAATAATCAAATGGATAACAAGCAAAACCATATCCATCAAAAGCACATGTTGATAATCCATAAACAATTCCACTTGCGATAAATCCTTTAATAAAGCCATGTCTATAACTAATAAAAAATAATGGTATCATAGCAAATCCAATTGCTCCTCCATTTTCACCCACTTTAATTTCACAAAACATTCCTAAAACAATAGCAAGTCCTGTAAGCATCGCAATTTCACAAATATCGCGAATTGCAAAAATACTTTTTTTATTTTCCATAAATCTCCTATAAAAAAATTCCCTTTTTCTAAGTAAAAAAGAGAATTAATAAACACAAAATAAAAATATCTCTTCCGCTAGCATTACCTAGATCAAGTTCGGTCGAAACTAAGAAGTTTCCTCTCAGCCTAGTTCACTAAGCTCCCATAACTAGATAATAATGCAAACAATTTCTTTATGCAAGAATTATTTAAAGATAAATTTTTTTCTAAAAATATAATTCAAAATTAATCCAATCCCTGTTGCTAATATTCTTGAAATTATATATCCATAAGTTAAATTCTTAACTAAAATAGTAGTCCAATTTAACCATTTAACAAATAATAAATCATTTAATAAATAAATAAATAATATTTGAAATAAAAGAACTAACACTCCAATTAATGTAAAAACAGCAAAATCTTTAAATGATTTACCAGAATTTTCATCTTGTTTATTTTTATAGACAAATATTACTGATAAGATATAATTAATGATTAATCCAACAACAAATCCACATATTGTAGCAATTGTAGATTTAATATTCCAATTGCCAACAATTAAATCTGGAAAAAGAGCTGAAATAGTAAAAGAAACTAGCCAATCAAAAATTGTAGCCAAACCACCTACTAATAAAAATCTTAAAAATTCTAATAATAAATCTTTGTGTTTTGTAAAAAAGTTCTCTTTCATATTA
>CAJKZK010000098.1 GCA_905204225.1 uncultured Bacillota bacterium | reverse complement strand
TTTATAGATATTCAATTTTTTATTTTACAAAAAAATAATAAAAAAGTAATATTCTTCTTGTATAAATAATAGAAATATAAATAATAATAAATACAAAACAAAATTTGGTTTAAATAATCATATGTATATTTAACCAGTTGTTTACAAAATAGCATATATGTTTAAATTGACATTTTGTTTTGTAATACGAAAAGGGAGGAACAAAAATGAAAAAGAAAAAAATGGCATTGGCACTTTTATTATTAGCCACACTTGTTGCAGGGTGTGATCATCATGAAGTGCCATCATCTTCTGGTAGTTCATCAACAGGAGGAACAACATCTTCTCAACCCGTAATGCAAAGTGGTGAAAAGATAAAATTGTATGCAAAAGCTAGTTATGATGAAAGAGCAGAAATTCTTGGTAAATTAGAATCTTATGCAATGAATAATAATTTAACTGGTATTACTCTTTACGAGGATGGTGGATACGCAATGTACAATACACGTATTCAAAAAGGAACAGAAAATTTTATTCCTAATTATGGATTTGGTATTTTAACAGAAGGTAATATTTTAGAAGAATTACCTAGTTCTGCTGAACCTACTGCAGCTTATAGAAAATATTATCATACTTATGAACCTAATGATCCTGCTACTATTAATTATTTAAATGATAAAGGTAGTCAAGTTAGTGATTTATATAATTACATTTCATCATCATATTATGGTAATAAAATGAATTCTACTAAAGATGGATATGAATGGTATCCAATATTAGCTAAAGAATTCCCAATTGCAGTTAATCCAGATGAAGACGGATATGCTACAACATGGAAAATTAAAGTAAAAACAGAAGCTGATGGTTTAGTTTATAACACTTTATCAACCCATCATAAAGGTAAATGGGCTAATAAAGGAGTTAAGCTTGAAGATTATGTAAATGCATTTAAAGTTTTATTAACAAAAGAAAATGGTTTAGCTAGAGGTGCTGAATTATCAGGTAAATCTGGTGCTTCAAGTATTGTTGGAGCAGCAAATTATTATAATAGTTCTGGAAATGGATTTAACGAAGAAGCATGGTCTAAAGTAGGAATTAAAGCTGATTCAAGCGATAATTCATTAACATTTACATTAGGTGGACCTACTAATAGATTCTATGCAATGTATTATTTAAATTCATCTTTATATGAACCTTTACCTGCAGAATTTTTAACAGATATTGGTGGTATTAAAAATTATGGTAACTTTACTACCGATTTATCAAGATCACCATTAGATAATATTTTATCTGTTGGACCATATATGCTTGAAAACTGGACAAATGGTCAAAGAATTGTTTTTAAAAGAAATCCATTATGGGTTCAATTTAAAGAAGAAGAAAATAAAAATTTATATAGAATTGAAGGAGTTCATGTTAATATTTTATCTGCTGCTCAATCTGATCAAGAAGCTGGATTTAGAGAATTCTTAGCTGGTAAATTAGATGCTACAGGTATTCCTTCAACTCAACTAGCAACTTATAAAAATGATAAAAGAACAGTTATTACTAATGATGGCAAAACAGTTAAATTAAATGTTAATTCTTGTGATCAAGAAACATGGAACTCATTATTTGGAACAAAAGGTACTATTTCTCAAATTGAAAATGAATCACAAGCATGGAAATGTAAACCAATCATGTCTAATGATAATTTCTTAAAAGGTGTTAATGCTGCAATTAATAGAAAAGAATTTGCTGAAAATAGAGGTAAAAATCCTTCTCAAGATTTCTTTGGTTCTGGATATTTAATTGATCCTGAAAAAGGTATTACTTATAATAGCACAGAACAACATCAAGCTAATCTTGAAGATAGATCTCCTGAAACTTTTGGATTTAGTGTAGAAGCTGCGAAAGTTTTATTTAAAAAAGCAGTTGAAGAAGAAGTTGCTGCAGGACATTATACTTATGGAACAAAAGAAAACCCAACAGTAATTACATTACAAATGGGATGGCAAGCAGAATCTCAAATTACTTCAATGGCAAATGATTTAGTTTCATATATTCAAAAATGTTTCAATGATGAATCAGTTTGTGGTGGAAAAATTGTTCTTAAATTTGATCAATGGGTTGGATCAATCTGGTCTGATATTTATTATAAGAAAATGATGGTTGGCCAATTTGATTTTGGTTTTGGTGGAGTTGAAGGCAATCCTTTAGATCCATTAAATTTCTTTGAAGTTTTAAAATCTGATAACTCTAGTGGATTTACTTTAAACTGGGGAACAAATACTAACACAGTAAGTACTGAATTAGAATATGATGGACAATATTGGTCATTTGATGCATTATGGACTGCTAGTGATCATGGCGTTTATACTAAAGATGGTAAAATGATGCCAATGTTAACTGTTGATGAATCAAAAGCTAAATTTAGTAAAAAGAGTAGTGGTGATTTAGTTGTCAGTTTACCAATTAACGTTCCTGAAATTTGTAAAGAATTAGTAAGTGTATCTAATATTGATTTATATACAGATTATCTTGTAAATGGTGAAAGTGCTGGATATGTTGATTTAGGAGAATCTAGTGTAGATGTTGATGAAAAATTAACAACAATAACTGTTACATTTAAAGCAACTGATATGGGCGCACTTATTACTTATGATGAAAGTGATGAACAAGTAATTACTCCAACTGCAAATAGTTCATTATTATCTTTAGCGTTAGCAAGTGGATATTTATATGTTGATTTATCATATCAAACTGAAGTTCAAAAATTTACTTATGATGGAATGATTTCAACCGTTTTAGGATTTACTTTAGATTAAAAAATATATGGTTATCGAATTTTTTCGATAACCATATTTATTCAAAAAGAAAGGAGAGATGAAATGACAAAATATGTAATTAAAAGAATTTTATTAGCTTTTTTAACAATGTTTATTATCTTATCTTTGACATTTATTTTAATTAAATTGTTGCCTTATGAAAGACCATTTGGTGATGATCCAACTAAGTACACTTATTATATGAGAGAAGTTAATTTAGGATATTTAGTTGATTTATCACAAGAATCTAATAATTATGGTGAATTATTATGGAAATATCGTGATGCGGCTGGAACAACGCATTATTTTTATCAAAAACCAGTTATGGAGCAATATTTTAATTGGCTAAATGCAATTTTTACTAGATGGGATTGGGGAACATCAGTTACTTTATTGCCTAATGTTGAAGTAGCTAATATTATTGCTTTGAAACTTCCATACACGATAAAAGTAAATATTTGGTCAGTAATTATTTCGGTTCCATTAGGAATTTTATTAGGAGTAATTGCAGCATTAAAAAAGAACAAAATGACTGATAATATAATTTCAACTTTAGTAATGATTTTTATATCTATACCAAGCTTTGTTATAATTACATTTTTATTATTAATATTCTGTTATAACCTAAAATGGTTACCAACTCAATGGCCAGTTGATGATGCACCTCTTGGAACAAGAATACTTGGATATATAATTCCAGTTATGTCATTATCATTTGGCTCTATATGTGGGTATTGCCGTTTTACAAGAGCAGAATTATGTGAAGTAATGTCAAGTGATTATTTATTACTTGCTCGTACTAAAGGTTTAACAAAAAAACAAGCAATTATTCGACATGCTTTAAGGAATGCAATGGTACCAATTGTTCCATCAATTCTTGCTGAATTTATTGGAATACTTGGTGGTTCAATGATATTAGAAAGATTGTATGGTATACCAGGTATTGGTAGTTTGTTCTTAGATGCATTAACCGCTAAAGATTATAATATTGTTTTTGTTAATATGGCAATATTTACAACTATTGGATTACTTGCGGGTGTATTACTTGATATATCTTATGGATTTATAGATCCAAGAATTAGAATGGGGGCGAAAAAATAATGGATAAATTTACATATGTTGATACAGATGGTAATAAAAAAGAAATTATTATTAAAGATGATGATTTATCATTTGTTCAAAAAGATAAAGAAATTAATGATGTAAAATTAAATACTAAACCAACAACATTTTTTCGTGATGCGTTACATAGATTTACTAAAAATAAATCTTCAGTTATAGGTGGCATAATTATAGGAGTGTTATCTGTATTAGCTATATTAGTGCCTTTAGTAGTAAGTCAAGATATTGATGGAACTTATCCTTATCAATCATTACTTCCTGGAAAATTATTTCCTTCTGGAACTGGATTTTGGGATGGAACTGTAGAATTTAAGGATAAACCATTTAATTTAGAAACTAATTTACCTTATGGTTATAATAATTCTAGAGCAATAAAAATAAAAAGTAAAACTAGTGATGGCGAACATTTTATTAATAGTGCTAGAGACTATGCTTATGGAGGATTTGTTAATTTTTCTCAAGATGAAAATAATATTGATACATATAAAACATTTTCTTGTAGTAGTTATTTATTCAATATAAATTATGATATTAATTTTAATTATTTATTAGGTGAAGAAACTACATCTAGTAATATGATTTTAGGTGAATATGCTTTAAAATTTTCATATCAAAATACAGAATTAAAAGAAATTTATTTGACTGATTTTAATAATAATTATGGAGAACATAATTTGTCATTATCAAATATAATAAAAGAAAAATTAAAAGGTACTGAAGATGAAAATATCACTCAATTTAAAAATGGTAGATTATCTTTTGTATTAAAATCAGATAAAGAAAAGAAAGCTCAAATTTTAATCGAAAAAGCAATATTTTCTACTAATAGTCAAAATGAAAATTTAAAAAAAGATTTATCTTCGTTATCAATAACTGACGCTAATAAAACATTACTAATAACAGATAAGAATAATTTATCTTTTTGGGAATGTTCTGGATACAAAAATATATATAAAGCAAGAGTGATATATTGTACTTTTATTTATGATCAATATGAAGATGTATTTGGCTTAAAAACTGATGATAATATTGGAAAAACTGATATGGATAAATATATTGCAAATGGATGGTGTAGTTATGATTATGATGTTGGTGAAAGTTCATTTGTTAAATTATCTGATAAATGTCCTATTGAAAAAGTAAATAAACAAACTAAAAAATCAATATATGGAGAACAAATTATAACTTTTAATTGTGATTATTATAATTATAAATATTTAGGACATGATTCAATGCCTTTATATTTAGTAGGAACAGATGATAATGGAAGAGATTTGTTAAAAGTTTCTTTTTCTGGATTAAGAACATCTTTATTAGTAGGTTTATTAATATTTGCAATATGTTTTACATTTGGTTTGATTTGGGGCTCTATTTCTGGATATTTTGGTGGAACTATCGATTTATTAATGGAAAGATTTTGTGATATATTAGGTGGAATACCATTTACTGTATTATTAATTTTATTAATCTTACATTTAGGAAGTAATTTTGCAACATTTATTTTAGCAATGTGTTTAACTGGATGGATGGGAACTGCTGCAACTACAAGAACTCAATTTTATAGATATAAAGGTAGAGAATATATTTTGGCATCTAGATCATTAGGATCTAAAGATATTAGATTGATATTTAAACATATTTTACCTAATGCAGTAGGAACTATTATTACATCTTCTGTTTTAATGATACCAAGTGTTATATTTTCTGAAGCATCTATTGCATATTTAGGATTTGGTTTAACTGGTGCGCCTTCTTTTGGTGTTACTTTAGCTAATAATCAAAAATTTATTTCATCATATCCTATGTTGATTGTCTTCCCTTCTGTATTAATGTCTTTATTAATGATTTCATTTAATTTATTTGGTAATGGATTAAGGGATGCTTTCAATCCATCATTAAAAGGAGGTGAAGAATAATGGAAGAAAAAATACTTCAAGTACAAAATTTAAAAGTTTCTTTTAGAACTGATCATGGTATTGTTAAAGCTGTTAGAGGAGTTTCATTTGATTTATATAAAGGTGAAACATTATGTATTGTTGGTGAGTCTGGAAGTGGAAAATCTGTAACGTCAAAAGCTATTATGGGTATTTTAGCTAATAATGCTATTGTTGAGGATGGAAAAATTTTGTATGAAGGAGAAAATTTATTAAAAGTTTCTGAAGAAGAGTTTCATCGTTTAAGAGGCCATAAAATTGGTATGATTTTCCAAGATCCATTATCTTCACTTAATCCAATAATGAAAGTAGGAGATCAAATTATTGAAGCAATGTTAATTAATTCAAACTTAATAAAAAAGAAATATGAAGAAATGATTTCTCCTGAATTAATTAAATATAAAAACGCTATTCAATCTCTTCAGCAAGATATCGAATTGTTAGAATTTGAATTTAATGGTCAAATTAAAAATAAAAATAAAAAAGAAATATCTTTATTAAAAAAAGAATTAAATAATAAAATTAAAAAATTAAAAAATGATTCTAAAGCAAATATTTTATTGTTAAAAAGAGAATTATATAATAAAAAAAATATTGCAA
>CAJKZK010000097.1 GCA_905204225.1 uncultured Bacillota bacterium | reverse complement strand
TTTTTATTTTGAATATATATTAATAATTTAGTAAAAATACATGATAATAAAAATGATAAAATAAAAATAATAATACATTGTAAATAATTATCTATTAAATAAAACATGTTTGCACACCTCGTAATCATTTAAAAAAATTCTTTTATTATTTATTATTTGATAATTTTCATTTCCTCGACCAAGGATAATAATTAAATCATCTTCTTTAGAATTAATAATAGCTTCTTCGATTGCTTTTTTTCTATTTAGTTCAATAATAAATCTTTTATCATCATTTATTTTTATCATTTTGGCAATACTTAATGGATCTTCGTTTCTAGGATTATCATTACATATATAAATCAAGTCACCATATTTTAAACAAGATTTACCATACTCACTTCTTTTTAATTTATCTCTATTACCACCTGCTCCAATAACAATTATTAATCTATTTTGCTTAAACATATTTAATTCATTTAAGACATTTTCAACACTACTAGAAGAATGAGCATAATCAATCATAATATAAGGTCTAGAATGAATTAAATCTAATCTTCCTTTTACTCTTTTTATTTTTTTAATAATATATTGTAAATTATATGCTTTAATATATTCTAAAAATTCAATTAAAAATACTAAATTAAATCTATTTTGCTTAAAAATTAAATGAGTATAATATTCTATATTCTTATAAGAAAAAACTTGATGATTTAATGATGACCTTTTTATCTTAATTAAATTTTTATCTATGACAATTAAATTAGTAACTTGATTAAACATATTAGGATATTTATTAAAAGAATCACTAAATATGAATTTAACACCTTTAATATTATTTTTTAAAAAATTTATTTTAGATAAATGATATTGATATAAATTAGAATAATAATCTAAATGATCACTTTCTAAATTAGTTAAAAATATATAATCAAATATTTTCTCGTCAATTCTTTTTTCACTTAAGGCAATACAAGATACTTCCATAATAAGATAATTTTTATTTTCATTTTGACAAATCAACATTGCTTCAATTATTTGTTTACTATCAGGAGTAGTTAAAGAAGATAAAAACATATCTTTTTCACAAGGTTCATTAGTAATTAATAACACAGTCTTATTAATATTTTTTAAACCATTATAAATTATTTTACTTAAAGAAGATTTACCTTCAGTTCCAGTAATACCAATAATTTTAAAATTATGTTCATGTTTAAAATAATAATAATCTAAAATATCAAACACTTTGCTTTTTAAATTAGCTAAATAAAAAACACCTTCTACTTCTGTATCACTAATTATTGCTAAACATTTGTTTTTAATCTCATTATTAAGTAAAAAAACTGGATTGATATTATGTCCTTTAGTCAATAACAAAACACAATTATCACAAACATCTTCAGTTGAAGTTACAACATTAGAAATAATTCTAGTATCATTAGAATTAAAATTCAAATAATTTAATAGTTCTTTTATTTGCATATTATCACAATAAATAATATGTAAATATAATAAAAAAAAACGCATATTCGCGTCTTAATTATATTTTTATCTTAAATGAATTAATTTGAGAAGTATCAACATTGTAATAATAATAACCTTTTTTAGTTATTGATTCATCATGATTATAATAATCCATAAATTCTATATATTCATTATTATTAAATTCACCATAAATACAAGAAACATCTAAATCAATTGATACATCACCTAAATTTAATTTACCTAATTGAGCATTAATTGGTTTACCATAAATATGTAATCTAGACAATTTACTTACTTCTTTATCATTTTCAATTACAATATTATGTTCAATCTCAACATTTATTTCTTTTTGAGAAATGAATCCCGATGTAGCATTTTCCAAATTACAAATACTATTTAAGTCTATAGTAGCAAAGAAAATTCCACCATTGTCTTTTTCTGTATAATTAATATTTTTAAAAATATTTTCATACACAAAATTTCTTACTTCTGCTTCATCATCTTTTTTATCACTCTTAACAGATTTATTAAATACATCTAATTGATCATAAATTGTATTAGAAATATTAAATGTATATTTTAATAAATAATAAATCATATTATCCATCATTTCTTGTTGAGTGATTTTAAATACATCAGTATATTTATATAGTGTACCACCCATACCTAAGAATGTACCTTCTTTACCATAAGTAGTTCTTTGAATATATGCATCGTCAAATTCATCAATATAATAATTTATTTTTCTATATGAAGTATTTTTTTCTTTATATTCACTAGTTTCAAATGAAATATAACCATTAACTTTACCATTATCTAAAATATCTATTTTAAATGTAACATTATAATTTATATCTTTTTGAATAAATTCAGCAATTTTAGGTATATCTATTTTAAATGTACCTTTCATATAATATGTTTTATCATTAGAAGTATTAATACCCAATTTTAATAATAAAGGTAAACTATTAAAATCAAAATATCTTTCTTGTTCAATAGGTTCAGTAATTGATAATCTATCATTAATTTTATTAGCATCAAAATCGTTAATTGTAAGAATAATATCACCTTTTGAAGAAGATATAAATAAATCTTTTAATGTAACTGATTTAATATTACCATTTTCTAAACCAATAATAATATTTAAGTCATTATCCATATTTAATAATGATTTATCTAAAAGTAATGAAATAGAAGTGTCAGTTGTTTCAAATTTTTTAATTCCATTAGCAATATTTAATATTCCATCAATAGAATTGTAATTTAAGATTGGTAAAGAAGCAGTATTTTCAATTAAATTCATTAATTTTTGTATTGAATGATCTTCTGGTAAATCATTAAATATATCAAATATAGCACTGATATTTTTTTGTTGCATGTTAATTCTCATTGGTTTAGAAGAATTATCATTACCATAATATTTAGCAAGTAATAATGAATCATTATTTTGAGGAATTCTATCAAAATATACATGATGAGTATATGGATTAACATCTAAAGAAGTTTGAGCAGTTAAATCAACATTACCATATATATCTCCAGTTTCTACATCAAATTGAATATTACCACCTAAAGCAAATTCTTTTTCACCACTAAACGAAGAAGTAATAGATAAATTACCTTTTTTAATATTTGTTAATTCTAAGCCTGACTTTAATAAATTATCAACTTGATAATATTTTGTTTCATCAATTAATTTATTTTCATAATCAACAAATGATAAAGAAAATGAAATAGTTGAATCATTTATTTTTAAATTAATAATATCTAATTTTTCAAATGTATTATTTTTTGAATTAATTTTTATATCAACTAAAGAATTATCTAAATTTAATAATAAAGATAATGAACCATCATCATTTGTTTTAATTGATAAATATTTTTCTAAAGAAGATAAATTGCCATGTTTTAATTCATCTAATAAAGAATTATAATCAATATTTAATTTTAATAATATATCACTTATAGTTTCACTAATTGAAGAAATTGGTTTTTGTTCATCACTAGGAGTAGTTTTATTTAAATAC
Organism: uncultured Bacillota bacterium; assembly: GCA_905204225.1. Lineage (GTDB taxonomy): Bacteria > Bacillota_I > Bacilli_A > RFN20 > CAG-449 > CAG-449. Next base: position 2,963 of record CAJKZK010000097.1, on the reverse strand, counting down.
TCCATTAAAGTTTTTATAGTATTTGTTTTTAATGATAAATTAATTAAATCATTATAAGAAGCAAATGTGGTTCCATTATAATAATTTGCATTAACACATTGATTAACATCATTAAATGTTGTATTTAAATTAACGTTATATATTCCATTATTAAATGAACTTAAGTCATTAAAATCAACATTCGATAAATCTGCAAACATATTTCCATTAAATAAATGAATTTGATTATTTTGTTCTAGTTTAACATCATATTTTAAACCAATTTTTTTAGTATCTACTAAAGAGGCTACACTTGTTAATAAATCAACAGCAGGTTCTAAATCATTAAATGAAGCTTTATTATTAAATACTTCATCAAAACAATTAAATTCATTTAAATCAAGTTTTATATTTAATGTTTTATTATCAAATTCAATATTATTTAATTCAATAGATAAATTTTTATCACATCTAACAATTAAATCAACATTACCTTGACCCAAATTTAAACTTGAACATGAAATTGTAGTTTTAATATATTCATTAGTAACTTCTCCACTAGTTAATATCTTTCTCCAGCTTGAATAATTACCTTTTAATATTTCTTCTATAGCACTGCCACTAAGTAAAGAATTTAATTTATCAATAATAATTTGTTGATCAATATTATTAAGTTTTTTACTAGCCAAAAATAACAATTTATCTAAAGATGAATCTTTTAATTTTGTTTTAGTATAATCGTTAACATCTAAATAAATATCTTTTCCATCAAATAAAGATTTAATTGAAGTATAATCATTATTAATAGAAAAACTATACATTCCTTCCTTAAAATTTTTATTTTTACAATTAGATGTAAGGTTACCATTTAAATTAATATTTTTTTCATTATCAACTAAATTTAATTGATAATCTAAAGAAAATTTTTGTTCTTCAATTAACTTTTTTGTCGCATTAATATATTTATCAATACTTATATAATTAGAAGTATCAACATTAGGCAATAAACTTTCATCAATAGATTGTTTAACTTTAGCGTCAATACTAATTAATTGACCATTAATATTTAATTTATTAGGTGTATAAATATTTGTTAATAAAAAATCTTTATTAGATTTTAAATTAATCGTTCCAATAGAAAGTAAATCGATTCTAAATAAAAATCCATCTTCTAATTCTTCTTCTTTTAATGATTCTAAAATTGAAGTAGCATTTTCTAATTGGCTTGATAAATCTAGACTTGGCATTTCAATACCAAATAAAGGCATTAAATCAAAAATAGAACTAATTGTTCCCATTTCAATAGAAACATAAGCATCATCAAATGAGACATAAATTTTATTAGAGCCATCATAAGTAAAAGATAAACTTTCATTTAATGAACCATATTCAATAGATAATAATCCACTTCCTCTAAGTGAAGAAAAATCATGTTGAACCATAGCCATTCCATCATAATCAAGTGCACCATTAAAATTAATAGTTAAATCTTTTCCGCCTAAAGAATCTAATTTAATAATCATAGAATCAGCTTCAATAGAAGATTTCATCAAATTATTTAATAATTTAGTACTAGGTGTATCTTCTTCACCTTCATCAAAATCAAATGATGAAGAAGTATTAAATTTACCATCTTGAGTATATAATTTATAATATGTCCAACCACTTGCACCAGAAAAAGCACAAGCTCCAACAATTCCATAAATAGCAGGTTTTTTCATTCTATTTTACCTCCATCTTTTTGTATATTACCTTTTTCATCCATAGAAATAGCAAATTGCTCTCCCATAGAAGGTATTTTAATATTTTCATTTTCGACCACTAATTGTTCATCACTAGAAAAAAATCTATTATAAAATGTCGCTTTACAAGTAACATCTATACCTTTATTTACAGTATAATTTTCACTAGCAGATGATGAAATTAAATTTAAATTATTATCAACAATAAAACTAGCACTTATTGTTTCTTCAAATTTAGGTTTTTTAGTTAAAGTACCATTCTTCTTAATTTGGCGAGAATAATAAGTACATGCATATTTAGAATATAATTCAACTTTAATTTCTGTTTGATTATTATCAAGATCATTAAGAGTTATATTCTTAACACTTTTTTTAGATATTTGATAAATACATCCTCCAGTAATAATATTTCCATCAATATTTAATCCATCGCCTAAATAATGTTCATCATTATTAACTACATAAATTCCACGATTTAATTTTCCATATTCTTGAATATATTCATCATAAGTATATTCTCTATCAACTTTTATATCTTTTTTCCAATCTTTTGGAAGATTTTTTTCATAAGAAGATATTTTTTCATCTCCATTATCATAAAATCTAAAAGCAGTATTAATTTTAATAACTGCAGATTCATCAGTAAAAGAAACATTTTGATTAAATGCTTGTCTTTTATTAGAATCAGATAAATTATCATAAAAAGTAATAGCTTTAACATGTTGACTACCTGAAAAATTATCAACTGTAGCATTTGACATAATTAAACTTTGTTTCTTTTCACCAAACTTTAATAATGCTGCATTAATAATATTATATTGATCATCTTTAAATTCAACTTTAAAATCTTTACCAGAATTAAGTCTTTGTTCAAGTTTTTTATAATCAACAAAATCAACTTCATAAGACATTTCTGGCTTAAAAAGTCCATAAATAAAATATGTTCCAACTCCACCAATAGCAGCAGAGCCAACTGCAACACATGAACAAGTTATGATAAAAATACTTTTTTTTACCATAGGGCTTTTTTCTTTTTTCTCTTTAGTTTTCTTTTCTTTAGTAACCTTTGTATCCATAAAAAATAAACTTTCCCTACAATGCAAAGTTTATTAATTTTAAAATTAAAAGTCAAGCAAACGCATATTTTATCAAAATTTAAGCAATAATATTATATATAAATTGTAAAAATATTATTAATTATATATTATTTTTTAACACAAAGGGGCTATTAATCTTAATATA
>CAJKZK010000096.1 GCA_905204225.1 uncultured Bacillota bacterium | reverse complement strand
TACCTCATTGGTTCTGTGATTTAATTATTTATTTAATAGGTTTTATTATATTTTCTATTGTTTGGTATTTGTTATTTGGAATTATTATTTTAATAAGAAAATCTATTAGAAAAAGAAAACTTAATAAAGCATTAAATGGAGATGTTATTACTTTATCTGATGAAGAAAAATCTCGTTTTGAATGGAAATTATATCAAAATAGATTTCCTGGTTGGAGATTATTTTTTGCATTTATTGAATTAGGATTATTTGCTTTATTTATTATCATTAGATTAGACAGAATTTTTACTGTTGAAAACGCAATAACATTTAATGATGTGACTTATTTTGCTGAAATAATTGATAAACATGCTTCAGATAATATTGCCTGTTTAGATTTATATAGTAAAGTAGCTGGTAGATTAGGCACAATAGGTTATTTTATTAGTAGAATAGTTGCTAAATATATTCAAGTCATGAATATGATTGTAGATACTGTTAAATTTAAACAAATTGAATGGATAATTTTAGCAGTAGGCATTATTTTAATTATTGTTATTTTTTGGGCAATTGGATCTATTTTTGCTAAGCCATATAGAAAAGCTCGTGCGAAAAAAAGAGCCAAAAAATGTAAAGCAAAATATATTAATAAATTAGAAAATATTGAATTAAAAGCTTGGAAAAAAGGTGAAAAAGAGAATAGAATATCTGAAAAAAATAAAACATTATTTAATAATGAAAATGATATATCTGAATTAGAAAATAATGTTGAAGCAATTGCTAATGATAATAAACCAATTAACGAATTTAAAAATAATGAAAATAACCAAACACCAGAACAAAATTATATCGATGATATTTCAACTGGTGTTACAGATTTAGGTGTTGTTCATGAAGAAGATAATGAGTTACAAGAACCATTATTTACAAGACAAGTTCATTTTGTTGGTGATGAAGAACACGATATTATTTTAGAAGAAGAACCAATTATTGAAACTATTGAAGAAGAGGAAGATTATTATAATGAAAAAGATGACAATGAAGAAATTTCTTTTGAAAAATATCAACCTGATTATATGACTTCTTTAGATATAGAAGATAAAGTAAAAAAATATAATATTGATGTTATAGAAGAAAATTCTTCTCCTTTACCTTATCAAGAAGAAAATACTGCTCCTATAAATGATTTTGATAATTCAAATTATATGCAAGAAGATAAAGTTGAGCCACAAATAATTGAAGATAAAAAAGAAATTAAGTTAATTGCTCCTATTAAAGAAGAAATTGAAATTAAAGAAGTTAAAAAAGAAGAAATTAAACCTTTGAAAGTTCAACAAAAAAATAATATTAATAAAAATATTAAACCAATTAATGTTAATGAAGATAGAAAAAAAGTTGTTGATTATATTCTAGGTACAAGTAATAATTCTTTAGCTTTATCTAATGAAGAAAAAGATAAAATAGCAATTAAAAAACCAATTAAACCAGTTAAAGCTCTTGAACATAAGCAAGATAAAGAAATAGAAGAAAAGAAAATTGTTAAACCATTAAAACCTAAAATTGATAAAACTAAAATTAAAAAAAATATTAAACCAATCAATGAAGGTATAAAAAAATGATTAATAATTGGAAAGAATTTTTTATAGAAGAAAAGAAAAAAGCATATTATATTGCTTTACATAATAAAGTAATGGAAGAATATAAAACTAAAATTGTTTATCCTCCATATAATTTAATTTTAAATGCTTTTAAATTAACTCCATTTAATCAAGTTAAAGTAATAATAATGGGACAAGATCCGTATCATAATCCTAATCAAGCTATGGGACTTGCTTTTTCTGTACCAAAAAATGTAGCTTTGCCACCTTCTTTAAAAAATATTTATAAAGAAATAGAAAATGAATATAAAGTAACAATGAAACAAAATGGTGATTTATCTTACTTAGCTAAACAAGGTGTATTATTATTAAATTCTTTATTGACAGTAAGAGAAAATGAACCTATGTCTCATAAAAATTATGGATATGAACAATTAATAAAGGATGTTATTTTAGCTTTAGATCAAGATTCTTCACCAAAAGTATTTATTTTATGGGGTAATTCGGCTAAAAGTGTAATGAAATTTATCCATAATCCTAAACATTTAATTTTAACATCTGCTCATCCTTCTCCTTTATCTGCTTATAATGGATTTTTTAATAATAATCATTTTAAATTAACAAATGAATTCTTATTAAAAAATGGTTTAAGTGAAATTAATTGGATAAATTAAAAAAATTCACATATTAGTGAATTTTTTATTTAGTTGTCACCCCATCCATAGTAATTTTATCATAAAATTCAATATAATCGATATATACTCCCACAATAAGATAATGTCTATTTTTTTCTTTATCATAAATGATAATATAGTTATCACCAGCTGAAGCTAATACACCAATAAATTCTTTGTCATGCCAAGCAGTAGAATCTGTAAATGAACAATGAACATTAACTTGTCGGCCTAAATTTGATGATACTAATTTGTTAAATGATTCATAAAATTCTTCAATTGGTTGAGTGCCATCACCTGCTCTTTGATTGTTATTTGGAAGAGGGTATCCTTCTTGAGGATAAGGATTCATTTGAGGTGGATATGGAGATGGCTCAGTATTTGGATAAGGGGCTCCATAATAATTTGGTGGTGGTTGAATTCGTTCCATATATTAATCTCCTTTTACTAGTTTAAATATATGTTTATAAACATTTTTTATTCGTTATAATAAAAAAATATTTAAAAAAATCGTTATTTTAACTAAATATTAGTTAATTTCAGTTTATTGATATGACTTGGTTGATATGGTATAATGATGAAGTAAATTTTAATAAGTTTTAGAGGATTTATATGTCATATTTGATTTGTATTGTATGTGCACTTATTTTTGTAGCATATATTATGATTGTACATTTTCGTTTTCCAAACAAACAAATTAATTTAATTGATAGATCTTTAACCGGTTTATTAATTTTTGTTTTTTTAATTAGATTTATGTGTTTTAAAGATGCTCAAATATATGGTGATACTGATTATTTTATCAATATTAGTCAAGTTAAAAATGGATTAATTAATCCATCTCTAGGTATAATAAGCAATTTTTTAATTTGGTTTGAAATAACATGTATATTATTTATTTGTATGAGACCATTTTATCATTTTAGATTGATTAAATATTTAGTAAAATTTGTCACATTACCAATTTTTGTTTTATGCTTGTGCTTTATGAATCAAATATTAATTATGTCACAAGGTTTTTCTTTTTTTAATAATGAAGGTGGTATTTCATGGTTATCTATTCTATATCCAATAGAAATAGGCTTATCTATCGCTTTATCTATTTATTATTGGGTTAAAGAGATATATTCAAATAAAGATAACAATTTCACTATTTTAGCATTAAATTCTTCTTTAAGTGTCAAATCAAAATTCTTACCAAAAAATTATAAATTAACATCATTAGAATGTAGTTCTAATAATGAGAATATCGTTAGCTTTATAAAAAAGAATAATGAAGATATTGATTATAAAATTAAAGCAAATAAAGAAGGTAAAGCTAAAATAATTATTAACGCTAATGATGGTGATATTGTTAAAAATATTAATGTAAATGTTTTTGAAAAAGAATTAGCTAATGAAGTTAAATATAATCAATATGATAGTTCAAGAAAGTTAACAAAAAAAGATGTTTTCTCTATCATAATTTCTTTCTTATTATTCAATATTGCTACTTTACCTCCATATTTATTAAGAACATTATTTGGTGATATCCTACCAGGCTTTAGATTTGTTGATTTACATATTGAACATCGTATGTGTGTTTATGTATTTGCTATAATAATACCTTTTTTATTGTATTTTGGTTTAAGAAACAAACATAGAGATGTAATTCATTTTTCTTTAACATTCATATCTTTGGGTACGCTTATTGGATTTATGACTTTTTATAAATATGATTCTTTATTAAAGCCATGGGCATGGCCGTTCCATTTATGCAATACAGCAATGTTTTTAATGCCAATTTGTTTGATATTTAAACCAAAAAAATTATTTTATTTTACTTATTTTATTAATGTATTAGGTGCATTGATTGCTATGATTTTACCTAATTATTCTGATACAATTAATATATTTAGTCCTTATTTTTTACAATTTTGGTATAATCATGCAATTGCTTTTGGTATGCCAATATTATGTGTGGGTTTAAAACAATTTGCTAGACCAAAAATAAAAGAATATTATTATTCAATGATATGGTTTTTTGCATATTATGTTTTAGTATTATTTATGAATGTTTTATTTACTGCAATGGGACATAATGTTGATTATTTCTTTATTAATTCTGATTTTGTTGCAGATAAATTAGGTCGATGGGCAGAAGATTTATATAATATTTCAGTTTCTTTTAATATTAATGATCTTAAATTAACTTTCCATCCGTTATATCAATTGGTATTCTTTATAGTTTATATTATTTTAGGTTTTGGTGTATGGTTTGTTTATGAATTAGGTTTTAATATTGCTGATTCTCACTATGAATTAATGTTAAAATTAAGAGCAATTAAAATAGACCAAATAGCTTTAAAATCTGCTTTAAATGGAAGGAGTTTAGATGAACCTATGGAAAAAGATGCTGGAATTAAATATGAATTAAAACATTTCTCTAAAAAATATGCTTCTAGTAAAGTATATGCTGTTAAGGATGCTTCTTTAACAGTGTATGGTGGAGAAATATTTGGTTTTTTAGGACCTAATGGAGCGGGAAAATCAACCATTATTAAGAGTACAGTTGGGATTCAACCTATTACAGAAGGAAGTATTGAAATATGTGGTTTTGATTGTGCTAAACAACCTGTTCAAGCTAAAAGTTTAATTGGTTTTGTCCCTGATCATTATGCTTTATATGAAAAACTAACTGGTAGAGAATATTTAAATTATATTGCTGATATTTATGAAGTTTCTCAAGAAGATAGGGATGCTAGACTTGAAAAATATATTAAGTTATTTCAATTAGAATCTTCTATTGATAATAAAATCAAAACATATTCTCACGGTATGAAACAAAAAATTACCATTATGGCAGCTTTAGTGCATAATCCTAAAGTATGGATTCTTGATGAACCATTAACTGGTCTTGATCCTACAAGTATTTTTCAGGTAAAAGAATGTATGAAACAGCATGCTGCAGAAGGTAATATTGTTTTCTTTTCATCACACATTATTGATATTGTTGAAAAATTATGCCAAAGAATTGCTATTATTAAAAAAGGTAAAATACTTTGTGTTAAAACAGTAGAAGAAATAGAACAAAGTGGATTATCATTAGAAGAATTTTATTTACAAACTATTGGTGAAAAATTAGAGGAAAAATAAAGATGAATAGATTGAAAGCTCTAGTAATGATGCAAATTAGAGATAAACTTGATTTTTCTTGGTTAAGTTCTATTAAATCATGTATACAAAAAATAGTTTTAAGTTTATTGCAATTTATTGTTATCACATGCGTAAGTATTGCTTTAATTTATCTATGTCAGTTTATTGGTTTATTTTATTATTCTGAACTTGTAGATATTTTAATTGTTTTCTTTAGTGTAATGATGACTTTGACAATTATATCTTGTACTATTGGTTTAACTAAAAATTTATATTTATCTGATGATAATAAGGTTTTAGCTACATTTCCAGTAACTAGTTCGTTATTGTTTTTTTCTAAAATAATTGTTTATTATTTTTATGAATTGAAAAAAAGTTTTAATTTATTGATTCCTATTACTTTGGGATTTGTAATAATGGGATGCATGAGTGGACAATTATCGATAGGTGTTTTATTTTGGATGTGGATTCCTTTGATATTTATTATTGCAATACCTGTTTTAATTGGCTCATTTTTATCTATACCTTTTATTTATATAAAAAGATTCTTAGATAAATTTTCTATTATTGAATTAATATTAATAATTATAAGCTTGGGTTTAATTATTTTGGGAGTAGTATATTTAATTAATTTAATACCTGAGGATATTGATTTAATTAATCAATGGCCTAGTATTAGAAAAGCAATTAAGAATTTCCTAATTAATTTTAAACAAAGTATAGGTATATTATGTTATATTGTATATGTTTTCACAGGATCATATATATCTAATTCTTTAAATTATAGATTTAATTGGTATACATTAGCTTCATTTGCTTCTTTAATTGTTTTTGTTTGTGCTTTGATTGTAATTGCTTATTTTGTTATTAAACCAATTTTCTTTAAAATGTTAAGTAAATCATTTGAATTTGATAAATATGTTTTTGATACAGAACAAAAAAATATTGTAAGAAAACCATTTGTTACTTTTGCTAATAAAGAATTTAGAATCAATTTTAGAAGTGTTGAATTTTCAGGTAATTATTTTATTGTTTATATTATTATTCCTATTTTAATTCTTTTATTAAA
>CAJKZK010000095.1 GCA_905204225.1 uncultured Bacillota bacterium | reverse complement strand
TTTTAAATAAAAATAGATATCTATTTATTTTATTTTGAAGGAGAATTTATTTATGAAAAAGAAAATTATGCATTTGGCATTGCTATTAGCATCATGTGGCATTGCTTTAGCATCTTGTCAAACAACAACTTCAACATCATCAAATAGTTCTAATAGTTCTACTAGTTCAGAATCTATTAAAGCTAAATATGATGTTAGCGCAGAAGCAAGTGAAGGAATTAATCTAAAATTTAATGGCCAAGATAATTTAAAAGTTGAAGAAGGAACTGAAGTTACAGTTACTTTAACATATAGTGAACATTATTTATTTAAATCTATTTCTTCAAATGATGTTACATTACAAACTGTAGAAGAAGGATTAACTTATAAATTTGTAATGCCTAATAAAAATGTTGTGATATCTGCTGAAGCTTGTTTGCTTAGTCATGCAATTAATGTAACTACTAGTGAAGGTGTAAGTGTTACTTTTGGTAAAGATGGATTAACTTCATTAGAAGCAAAATTTGGTGATGAAATTACTTTAAATTTGGTTTATCAAGAAAATTTTGAATTTAAATCAATTACTTCTGATGATGTAGAATTAACTGCTATTACTGAAGGATCAAAATATACTTTTACAATGCCTGATAAAGCAATAAATATTAATGTTGTTGCGAAAAAGATTAATTCTAATTTTAATAGTCTTAAAATTTTAGGAAAAGATTTATCTAATTTTAAGATTTCTTATGGTACAACTGAAGCATTTGAACTAAATGATAATAATTTAACAACTACAGATATTAGAGTTGGAACAGAAGTATCTTTTAGTGTAAATTTAGGTGGAAATTATAAAGAATCATATTTTATTGAACTTTATGTAAATGATGTTAAATGTGAAACAACACTTAAAGATTCAGTTTATACAGGAAAATTTGTTATGCCAGCTGAGAATGATGATTTAGTTTTAGTAAAAGCATTTAAAGAAGTTGAAAATAGTAATAAGGCTTTTAAATTAACTTTAAAAGAACCAACAGACGACTCTTATAAAATATATGGTGCCAAAAATGGTGGATATTATCCAAATTCAGATGCGAGTAATTATGCTGATTTTTATTTGTATGTTGTTTATAAAGATGGTTATACAGTTAATGCTACTTATAAAGGATTTACTTCTACACAAGTAGCTGTTAATTCATATTCTGATAATGTTATTACATATAAAATTTTTTCATATAGTTTTAGTGGTACAGATGCAACATTTGATTTTACAACTGAAAATGTAGGTGTTCATAATGTTACTTTCTTCGAAGCAGAAAAATTAAATGTTGTAGGTAAAACAACTTATACTCCAGGTGAATGGGTAAGTTTAAAGATTACTTCTGAAAATTATAAAGTTGAAGGATTCGATAGTGCATATGTTAATGATAACAAAGTAAGTTTATCTAAAATTCCAAATAGTGATAGTGTTTGGAATTCTTATAAAGGTATATTAAGTTTTATTATGCCTGAAGGTGGAGATGTTGTTTTACATATGAATCTAAAAGAAATTAAAAAACTTAAATTTACTTTACCAGAAGATGGAACAGTAACTGGAGTAGAATTCGGAACAAGCTCATATTATTCTTCAGATATTACTTCAGCTGTTGTTGGTCCTACTGTATATGTTTTCCCAAATCTTAAAGATGGATATGCAATTTCAAAAATTTATTATCAAGAAGGAAAAGAAGTTACTTATGAATCAAATTATAGAGGTGAAATTTATAGTCTTGTGATTCCAGCAGATGGAGATATAAATGTTACTTTTGAAACTATTAAACTTAAAAAAGTAATATTAGATACAACTCATACTGATCAATATGAAATTACATCTGATAAATCTTCATATAAAGAAGGAGAAACTGTTACAATTACTGTGACTGCTAAATTAGGATTTGTTGTTACAGGATTATCTTTAGATGATTCTTCAATTACTGATTTAACTCAAAATCCAAAAATTTCAACAAAATGGACATTTACTATTGGTTCAAAAGATGTAAAAGTAACTGTTTTAGGAAATGTAGTCGCGGTTTCAACATTAACTATAGAAGATAAAAATAAAGGATTACTGGGTAGCAATATTTATAATTCAAATAATTCAGTTGTTAGTGATAAACGATTTAATGAAGGGGATACTGGATATTTATATTTCTCATTAAAAAACGGATTTAGTGTATCTAAAGTTTATTTAAAATATGGTGATGCTACTCAAGAATTATCTCTTATTACAGAAGGAACATTTAAAAATAAATATCAATTTACTGCTCCAGGCGGAGACGCTACTATAGTAGTTGAAACTATTGAAGCAAGTAAGAGTACATTATTAGTTACTGGATTAGAAGATTTAGAAATTGATGTTCTTGATAAAACATATTATGAACATGCAACACCTACTGATTCTACTTATAATTTATATTCAGAACATAAAATTCAAATTACATTAAATCATGGAGATAATTATTATGTTGATAGTGAAGAACAAATTAGTTTAAAAAATGGAGATCAAAATGTTGATTTTACATTTACAAGTTCTTCTAATTATGTAACTATTGAATTTGTAGCACCTAAAGAAAGTGAAAATCTTGTTTTAAATGTTACACCTAGGGCATACACAAAATGTAAAATTACAATTTCTACAGAAAGTGAAAAATATATTAAAGTACAAACTCCATCTGGAAGTTGGAGTTATGAAGATTTTGATACTAAAAATAATACAATTAAAGAAGGTACTTCTATAAGAATTAAATTTATTGGTGGAGATGAAGGATACAAAACTGATTCAATGAAATATTTAGTTATTAGATCAGCTACTGATAATAAATTATTAAAATGTTATAAATTTACTAATTCCTTTGATTATGATAAATTTACTGTAACATGTGATATAATTTTATCAACATCCACTTCAGAGGTTAAACAATAACATGAAAAAAGTGATTATTCCTATTTCTTTGTTATTAATTTCAACTTTATTTGGTTGTAGTACAAATACATCATCAAATAATACAAGTTCACAAACTAGTTCAAGTCAATTAGAAAAAGTTCTCCCTACTAGCATAAAAGCTAGTGAGGAGAATATTAATATAAAAGTAGGTGAAACTGTTTCTTTTTCTTATGAAATTTTGCCACAAAATAGCACAGAAAATTCTGTTAAATATACATATGATGATTCATTAATAGTGCTTGATAAAGAAAATAAAACAATAACAGGTTTAGCAGTAGGATCTACCAATTTAATTATTTCAACTATAAATAATAAAAAAGCTACAATTTCAATAAAAATATCTAATGCTGATAATATACAATTAGAATCTATTTCTTCTAATTTTAATAGAAGTGTATTAGCTGTTGGTGAAGAATTACAAATATCAGTTACTTCTTTACCTGTTGTATCTAATTTAAAATTCAAATATTCATCATCTAAATCAAGTGTTGCAACTGTTTCAAGTACTGGTTTATTAAAAGGTGTTGCTGTAGGTACTTGCCAAATAAAAATTAGTGTCGAAAACAGTGATGTAACACCAATAACATTATCTATTTCTGTTAGTGCAGATAAAAATAAAATCAATTTAGATAAAACAATGTCAAAGATTGAAAATGCTGCTTTATTTGAAAATACTAATATTATTAATGGCTCTATTGAAATGAATAGTAAAAGTAATGCTGGTATTAAGAAATCTATTATTAACTATAATATTTATAATGATCATATTTATAATAACATTACTTCATTTGATGGTTCTAATAAATGTTTATATTATGGATTATTAGATGATAATTTATATACTCTTGTAAGTAGTGAAGGAAAAATAATTTCTTCAGATAAAAATAAAATTGGTAATAATACTTTTATTGGTGAAGTATCTCTTAATAACGCTAATAAATATGTTTCTTTACCTGCATTTTATTCAAATTATTATTCTTCAACATATACTTATGGAATAGGAACATATATTTCTAATCTTTTGAATGATAATTTCTATGATGCATCTAAATATAATTTAACTTTAAATGATAATGAAGTAGTTTTTTCAACTAAATTTAAAGACTTTACAACTGCAACTTTTATTGATTTGAAAATTGTATTTGATAACGATAATTTTAAGAATGTTACATTTACAAAAAATGTTTATAATGATTCTGATGTTGATGAATCATTTAATATAAAAACTGATGCTGTAAGTAAGTCATATGAAACATGTAATGCTAATTTGGTTTCTGGAAAAAGAGAAGTTGAAAATAATCCTATTATTGATGCATCTAAATTCTATTATAATGATTTTGATTTATCATTTTATGTTTCTACTGATACAGAGAAAAAGAATCCTAAAACTCAATTTTTTAAAGGTGATACAATCATTTTTGAACCAACTTCTTATAAGCCAGATGGTGTATATTTAAATTTTGATAGAATAGAAATTATTTCTTCTAGCAATACAAATGTTATTGATATTGCTCCAAATAAAACTGCTTTAAATGCTGTAGGAGAAGGTAAATCAACTATTGTTGTAAAAAGTAAAAATGTAACGAAAGAATATGAATTAAGCGTTAATATTGCTAATCCTACTGGTATTAAATTTTCATCTATTGCTGAATGTATTACATGTGAAGATGAAGTTAAATTTTATCTTAATATGGAACCATTTGGCGCTAATGATGATGTTACTGTTTCTTTATTAGAAGGTGATGAAAAATATGCTACTATTACTTCAAGTGATATAAATGGCATGAAATATTATCATCTAAAAGGTAATAATAATATGACTGAAAAAGAACATGTTGTTACTATTATTGCGGTTTCTAATGTTGATAAGAATGTTCGTGCAGAAAAGAAAGTTAAAATTATTAAACCATTAACTTCTGAAGAAGCATATAATATTCTTAAAAATTCTACATATAAAGCTCCACGTAATAAAGAATTTCATAATTATAGTGTTGAACTAAAATTCATAGATGAATCAAATGCTATACTTAACATTTTAAAAGGTGATGGAAGTGTTTATGATTCTTGCAAATTTTTGTATTCTTTAAACAGAGGTAAATTTAGCACAACAAGTTCCAATACTATTTTTACAAATGGATATGTAGAAGAACTATCTATTAATATTACATCTCCTGATTATGAAAAAATTGATATTAGTTTTTCAGAAGAAGATGAAGAAGAAGGAAAATTATCAGTTACATATCATTTAACTAGAGAAATTAATTCGTAAGATTTATAATTTAAATACATTTTCTTGATTTAAGAGAGCTATCAAGAAAAGAATATATATTAAATATAAGCTCTTAAAGAAAGGTAATATTATAATTTTATTATTTATAATATGATATGGTAATATAATGAAAAAAAGTTTAATCGTAGTTTTATCTTTTGCTACATTATTAACATCTTGTAATATAGGGCAAAATAGTAATAGCAGTTTTAAAATTGATGAAATTGAAATTGTTGATAAAGTAATGGATAAATTAGATTTATTAAAAAGTTCTGAAGTAAATTACACATTAAATGTAATCGATTATGGTGGAAATTTTTCTCTTTCTTTTTCTTCAGGAGTATACACTTATAAAGATTTAGATAGTGGTAGCATGGAAGGTTATATTGAAGATGATAATGGAATATATGGATTTAATATTTCTAGAGATGGTGTTTTTAGTGCGGATTATTATGAAGTAGATAATGATGGCAATAACTTACATTCTTTATATGATAACCTTTACACTTTTAAAGATGTAGATATTGATTATGAAAATATTTATGATGATGAAGATAGAGTTTATTTTAGTAATTTAAATAATGATTATTGTAAAATTTTATTTTCATTAGCTGGTTATAGTGTTGATTCTACATATGAAGGAATGTCATATAATGATGTTGAATCTATGTATTTTACTATTGATTCTAATTCTAATCTTCAATTAGCTGTTGCGTTCAACGAAAATACTAGTGGAAGAGGAACTACTATTATGACTGTTGAAAATATTGATCAAAAAATTATAGAATATATTGGCTCTAATAATGGTGGAAAAATAAGAGTAGGAGAAGGTAGTTCTTTATTTAAATATTTAGGATATTTAAAGAATATGAGAAATTTTACTCTTAATGTAAGAAGCGATTATAAAACCGAAGGATTAATTAATTACACAATGACTAGTAAATATATGAAAGATGCTTATTATTCATATACTAATAGAAAAGATGAAGATGATATTGGTCTTATTGTTTCAGATGGTGTAGTAAAGAATATGCTTTATAATGATGTGACTAATAAAATTACTGTTGGTAGTGTTTATACTGATAATAAAGGTAATTCATTTAAAGATATTTATAATGTTGTAAATTCATTCATTGATCTTGATTGGGAAAATGAAAAAACATTTAAAGCAAGAGAAATAGATGGTGGTAAATTTGTTATTGAAGAAAAAAATCTTAATGCTTATAGTGATTTCTTATCTGAA
>CAJKZK010000094.1 GCA_905204225.1 uncultured Bacillota bacterium | reverse complement strand
AATTAAAGTAATAATATTAATCGTCCCACGGGAATGACAATAATGTTGGCAAAATGCGTACATATAGTATAGCAACCGGAAAATATGGATTAACAATTATATTATTTAGTAGATTGGATGTGTTAGGATCTACTAATGTGGAAAGTATCGCCCAGTTTGATATGAGTTAATTAACTAATGTTGTTAATAATAAAATTATTAAACACGCTCCACACGAATAATTAATTATTTGAGCATGTGGCCATCTCAATGAAGATGAAACACTAAGAATTATTACTAATAAGTATATTAGTAAATTAGGTGCTTTTATCATGAGATGGTTTTTATTTTGCCTTTATATAAGCATCTAAAATATGTTTATATGGAGGAGATTTAAATGAATAAAACATAATTTTTTAATAAGACTATAAATTATTGACATGTGAAACAAAATGTATATAAAATGGTTAAAATGTTTCACATGATATTGCATAAAAGTGAAACAAAATATTAGTAAATGCTGATATTAATGCCTCAGTGAATATATTGAGAAAAAGTAATCCTAATTTAGAATGTATAAGTCTATTGAGGGATAGAGGCCTAACAATACCTACAAGAATACAAGTAAATCTTTAATAAAAAAAATAGAATAGATGCATAAAAACATTTATTCTATATTAATGTATTTCTTATATTATCTTGTGAAAAAGATTTATTTCTTATCGAATTTATTTCGATTTTGTTCGAATACGCAATTAAATGTTATTTTAATGATAACAAAAATTATGAAATTAGATTAATTGTATATGGAAGTTGATATTATGGAAAATTATATTGAAAAAATTTCTAACGATGTTATTAATAACGTTGATTTAGCTAGAATGAATCTTGCTGATTCTATTTATAAACAAGCAATATTAGAAGGAATTGCAACTACTTATTATGATGTAGAAACATTAATTAATGGTGGTAAAGTTAACAATATGACTGCCATTGATGTACAAAAAGTAATAAATCTTAAACATGCTTGGGAATTTATTTTGTCTAATGGAGTTATTGAATATCCAAGTAATTATAATATTGTTTCTCAAATAAACGCTATTGTAGAAGAAGGAATGCCTTATAATGCAGGAAAAATTAGAAATGTGCCTGTAACTATAGGTGGATGTAGATATATTCCTCCTCTTCCATTTGAAGATCAAGTTAGAGAAGATATTAGAAATATTGTTGAATCAAATAAAACACCATTATCTAAAGCAATAGAAGCACTTCTTTATATTAAAAAGAAACAATTATTTTTAGATGGTAATAAAAGAACAGCTGTAATATTTGCAAATCATATTTTAATTAAAAATGCAGCTGGATTAATTGTTATTCCTGCTGAAAAAGTTAATGAATATAAAAAATTATTAATTCATTATTATGAAACTAATGAAAAAGAAACAATAATTAAATTTTTAAAAGATGAATGTTATATATCATTAAAATGATTAACCAAATTTACTTAAAAGGGTTAAAAACATACCACTTTCATGTTATTTTGGTTAAAAAGCGGATTATATATGTTAGATAAAATACTATATTGTTTTACAAAAAGTGAAGTAATTTTACAATTTTCTTCAAAAGATCAATTTGATAATTGGATTAAAACAAAAATAAAAAATAAACAAATAAAAAAAGTTATAATACTCATAATTTTTATTTTCTTATAACTTTTATCTTTTTTTGATTAATTTAATTTATGCGTTTATTCTGTCAGTTGCTTGCAATTTGTAGATAACTGATGTGCTTTATGATATAATATTAATGGTGATAATGTATGCTTGAAAAAACATCAATAAGATATTTTAATAAAAAACCTGTAAGGTCAAGGTGGGATGAAGAAACATCATCTTGGCTTGTTTGCGCTATAGATTTAATAGCAGCAGTAGTTGAAACATCAAACCCTAGAATATATTGGTATACTATTAAAACAAGAAATAGTGAGTTATTAGCAAATTGCAAGCAACTGAAAATAACTGCTTCAGATGGTAAAGTTTATGATACTGATTGTTTATTAATTAAAGATTTGGATATTCTTTTAGATATTCTTCCAAGAAAACGTAGAAAGATTTTAAAAGAATGGCTAAAGGGAAATAATGATCCACTTGATGAACAAAGTAAAAAGAAAGCTTATGATTTGATTAATTCTGGAGTAATTTATGATATAGAAGTTGGAACAACAAGAGGATTACAACAAATTCATTCATATCTATTTGAAGGACTTTATGATTTTGCTGGGAAAATTAGAAATAAAAACATTTCAAAAGGTGGATTTATGTTTGCTAATGCTCTGCATTTGCAAAGTATATTAAATGATATTGATAAGATGCCAGAAAACACAATAGAACAAATAGTAGATAAATATGTTGAAATGAATATTGCTCATCCATTTATGGAAGGAAATGGCAGAGCAACAAGAATATGGTTAGACCAAATATTAATTCGTTCTTTAAAGAAATGTGTTGATTGGTCAAAAATAGATAAAAAAGAATATTTAGATGCTATGAGTGTTTCTCCTTCTTCATCTAAACAAATATTTATATTGATTAAGAATTCTCTAACTAGTGATTTTGAAAATAGAGAATTGATTATAAAAGGTATTGATTATTCTTACTATTATGAAGAAATTGAAAATGAAAAATGATACCATTTTAGTCAAATAGATTTTAACATTATTACTTAAATTTATTTTTTCATTTTAGAATATAGGAATAAATTTATAATTCATTTCAATATAGTTGTCTCTCTTTACTGAGAATCTTACATTTTCAAAATTCGCTCCGAATTTGTTATAAAATAGTTGAAAATTCGCTCCGATTTTGTTATGAAAGGGTTTGAAATGTATTTTAAAAGAAAAATAGATGTGTTTTTAGATAACTGGTTGAAAAAAGAAAATAAATCACCAGCATTAGTAGTAGGTATACGTCAATGTGGAAAAACTGAAATAATTCAAGAATTTGCTAAAAGAAATAATCTCCAACTAATTGAATTGAATTTTTGGACTAATCCAGAATTTTGCTCTGATTTTGATGTAAATTTAGATGTTGATACTATTATTTCAAATATATCTTTACGTTTTCCTAATTTTGATTTTGAATCTAATAATATATTGATATTTTTTGATGAAATTCAAGATTGTCCTAAAGCACGTTTATCTTTTAAAAACTTTAAAAATGATAAAAGATACAATGTTATTGGAAGTGGATCATATTTAGGAATTAATGGGTATGTTATTGGGGACACAACACCAGCACCAACTGGATATGAAGATATTATACAAATGAAAACAATGGATTTTGAAGAATTTTTATGGGCTTTAGGATATAATGAACAACAAATTAATCAACTTGTAACATATTTTAATGCTAAAAAACCAATACTAGATAATATTCATAAATTATATAAGGAATTATATTTAAAATATTCTTGTATAGGTGGATTTCCTAAAGTTATAAAAGAATATTTAAAAACAAATAGAATAGTTGATGCATTTAAAGAACTTAATAATACAGTGTTTGATATGAAAACAGATTTTGGAAGACGAAAAGATAAAAATTGATAATCATATAGTAAATGAAGAAATATTACAAGTCGCTAAAACTAATTTAAATCTTATTAATTATGGTTTTATTTCAAAAACAGGTTTTAATATAACAAATGATAATAATTATATTTTAATAAGTCTTGATGATATTTATGACTAAATATAAAATAAAAAAATAATCAAATAGATATAAAAAATACTTAATTCCAAATAAAAAAATTGCAATTTATTTTTCTTTTAATTTTTATAGAAATTTATTTATATTGATTTATAGATTTTTAATTAAGTGTTTGTTACGATACAACATTGATTGGATTTCCTTCTATAAACTTCTTTATATTGTCAGATAAAATAGAAACCAAACGCTTTCTTGTTTCAAGACCTTTCCATCCCATATGAGGTGTTAAAATGACATTATCCA
Organism: uncultured Bacillota bacterium; assembly: GCA_905204225.1. Taxonomy (GTDB): domain Bacteria; phylum Bacillota_I; class Bacilli_A; order RFN20; family CAG-449; genus CAG-449. Next base: position 2,709 of record CAJKZK010000094.1, on the reverse strand, counting down.
TAATATAAAGAGGGCTGGTTTCTTCAGGTGGTTCATTTTCTTGAACATCAAGTCCTGCTCCTGCAATTGTACCATTTTTTAATGCTTCTATAAGAGCCTTTTCATCAATAAGTGCACCTCTAGCAGTATTAATGATAAACGCTGATGGTTTCATAAGTGATAAAGTTTCTTTGTTAATCATATGTTTTGTATTTTCTGTTAATGGACAATGTAAAGAAACAAAATCACTATTTTTAAGTAATTCTTCAAGCGATACATAATGGATATTTTCTTCATCTTCTTTTGGTGTTCTACTATGTACAAGTATATTCATATCTAGAGCTCGTGCAATTTGAATGACTTTCTTACCAATATGTCCAGCCCCTATAACACCAAGAGTTTTATTATTTACTTCAACATGTGGAACTTGAAGATTTTTAGTAAAATTATCATGGTTTCCACATGCTAACATTTTCATTTGTATTTGCATTGAAGAACTCAAATTCAATATCATCATTATTGCAGTATGGGCTACACGATCTGTACTGTATGCAGGTATATTACAAACCGTAATCCCTCTTTTTCTAGCGGCTTCAAGATCAATATTATTATATCCTGTACCTGCTTCACAAATTAGTTTGATAGATTTTGGAAATTGTTGTATCATTTCTGCATTTACAGGCATTTCTTTTGTTACAATAATATCTTTTCCTTGAATACGTTTTATTAATTGCTGTTCAGTTGTATCATCATATACTGTAACATCAGAAGATAAAATAGAAAAATCTAGTTTTCCATCAAAATTCATTTTTTTAGCGTTTAATACTACACATTTATCGTTCATAATATAATTTCCTTTCTTTATAAAAACAATTAGTTCTTCAAATAATATTAATGTCACTTATATCATAAAAAAAGTAAGGATTATTAATGATATAGAAACATGGAAGAACAGCTTGTAGTTATATAGATAAGATTAGTAAAACAATCTCATCATGGTTAGTGACTTTAATAAATGCACTTATATGTGATATTATATTCTCTTTTCTTCTTGGACTCGTATTCAAAATAACAATTTTCATAAAGATTTTTTTAATTATTTTGATTGTTAATTTATTAAATCACGTATAGTTATTAATAAAAAGAGCAAAATTAAAAGGAATAAGTATTTATAAATAGATAAATTTATAAAGATTTTTTCAATTTAAAAGTGATAAATTTAAAAAATAAATATTAAGAAAATTTATTTAATATAACATTTTACGAAATCGTTTTGTGTATAAAATTACATTTTACGAAATCGTTTTGTGTAAATATTTACATTTTACGAAAATAATATATAATAAATATAGGTGAAATGTTATGGAAAAGAAAATTGAATTTAAAAGAAAAATAGAGAAAAAATTATATGAATGGAATAATGATCCAAATAAGGTACCTCTTATTGTTGATGGACTTAGACAAATTGGAAAAAGTTATATAGTTGATAAATTCGCACATGAAGAATATGAAAATGTAATTATATATGATTTTAGACATAATAAATCACTTAGAAAAATATTTGATGGAAATCTTGATGTTGATTCAATAATTAGAAATTCAATGCCATATTTTCCAAATAAAGAATTTATACCTTATAAAACAATATTAATTTTTGAAGAAATTGGTGATTGTCCATTAGCTAGAACTTCTTTTAAGAGTTTTGCTCTTGATAAAAGGTATACTGTCATTGCAACAGGAAGCTTATTAGGAGTGTTGAATTATAGAAGAAAACAAAAAATAGATATTCCAACAGGATATGAAACTATAATTCAAATGACATCACTAGATTTTGAAGAATTTTTATGGGCTAATGGATTAGAAGAAAAAAATATTGATATATTAAAACAATATACAAGTCAAAAAAAAGAAATTCCTCAAGCATTAGTTGATTATTATAAAGAAATGATAAAAAGATATGTTGTTGTAGGTGGCATGCCTGAATCTATTAAATTATTTTTATGTACTAATAATTATATAAAATCTCGTGAATATTTAGAAGGATTAATAAAAGATTATAGAGCGGATTTTGGTAGATTTATTAATGATAAAAATGAAGAAGAAATAGATTATAGACTTCAAACAACTTTAAATAAAATATTAGATTCTATTCCTAGTCAATTAGCTAGAGAAACAGATACTCATAAATTTAAATATTCAGAAATAAAAAAAGGTGGTAGAGCTTCTGAATTTGAAGAACCTTTCGAATGGCTAGAAAAAGTTGGTTTAGTATTAAGATGTTTTAATTTAAATGCAATAGAAAAACCACTTGAAGCTAATGTTGATAAAAATTATTTTAAAGCTTTTATTACGGATATTGGTTTATTGATGGCAATGTATCCTTTATCAACATCTCAAGAATTTTTATTAAATGAATTAGATAGTAGAAAAGGTGCAATATTTGAAAATTTACTTGCTATTACTATTAATAAAGTTGGATTACCTTTATATTATTTTTCTAATGGAACAGAACATTTAGAAATTGACTTTATTTTGGAAGATAATGAAGGAATAATTCTTTTAGAAGAAAAATCTGTGAATGGAAAAATGGCTGCTTCTAAAAATGTTATGGAAGGAAAAACAAAATATAAAGCAATAATTTGTTATAAAATTATACAAGAAAATTTTGGACAAGGAAATTTTTATACAAGATAACTCCATATGCTAATTTCTTTTTTATTGATAAAATTT
>CAJKZK010000093.1 GCA_905204225.1 uncultured Bacillota bacterium | reverse complement strand
TTAATCTTTTTTATAACTACTTCACAATCTTCAGTAGTTAAATTTCTTACACTAATTTCATAACCTATTTTAGATTTATTATTAAATCTATCTGAGAATTGGAAAAATTTATTATTAGGAGTAAATGTTTTATTTGTCCATAATGCACTACTAGGATTAATATTACCAACTCTATTATTTGATGGTAAATAATTTTTTTCTCCTTGATCTAATAAATGTAATTGTCTAAATGTATTACTATAATCTTGTAAATATGATCTAGTAACAGAATTAGAAGCTCCTATTATTGAAAATTTATTATTAACATAATCATTATATAAAGTTTCTGTATAATCACTAGATTTATTAAAAGTTCTAGTAATACTATTAATTGAAGTCTCAACAAGTCTAGCATCAACATGATAAATTCTTAAGCCATTATAAGAATACATTTTTCCTCTACCATTAAAATTATGTTTAGAATCTTGTTCATTTAAATTAGTAGGAGTGTAATATTCAATCAATAAATATTCATCAAAAATAGAACCATTCCATTTATTATTAATTAAAATAGCTTCTGGATATTTACTAGAAGTCTTTAATTTTATTACACTATCGCCTGTAACAACGTATGGATTAATCCAACCTAATGATAATTTTGAATATGCATTATGATCACCAACATTATATGATTGCATATCTAATACTCCAGCAGGATCCCATGTATTTTCTGTATCATAACAATAATAATCATTTAAGCCTAATAAATGACCACTTTCGTGAACAAAAGTATGAGTATCAAGTTTACTATAATTATAAAAATCTAAATATTTATCATTAACAAAATCATAACTAACCCACATATAATTACCTATAGAAGGAGTATTATAATCTTTTTTAGATAAATTTACATCAGAGCACCATGCCCAAAAAGCAGAATTACTACCACTTTCATAAACATTAGAATAAACAAAAACACAATTATCAACTCTACCATCTTTATCTAAATCATATTTTGATAATAATTCACTATTAGCGTTATTAGATTGATACCATTCATTTATAACAGCACCAGCGCTATTAGTACTCATCCTATTTAATTCAGTAGTTGTATAATTACTAACAAAAGGAGAAGTAACTTCTCCAGTAATATTTAATTTACCATAACTTGATTTATAAAAATATGAAGATACAGATTCAAATCCTAAAGAAGAATCATTTTCTCTATCAAAGAAAACTTTTTTAATATTATTTAATTTTGTATCAGTCCATGGATAATTAGTTTGACAATTATTTAACACAACAGGTACAATTAAAAATTTTTGATCTCCAGTGCTAGTTGATGTATGCCAACCACTAATTTGATTAATATCTTTTAATGTATATTTTACATTATCAGCTAAATAATAATTATCCATATTTTCTTCAAAACTAGAGCTTGATGAATTTGGAAATAATCCTGAACAAGATGTTAAAAATAAAGTTGAAATAAATAAAATAATACTTTTTTTCATTTGTTAATACTCCTATTTAGAGATATCAACAATAGTATGAGCAACATAACTTAAATGGTCTCCAGCTCTTTCAAGATTTGATATTAAATTAATAAATACACTATTAGATTCAGGAGAACATTTACCTTCTTCAAGTCTTTTAATATGGTGATTAATTAATTGACTTCTAGTTTGGTCAATACAATTTTCGATATCATCTGATTTTTTTATTGTTTTTTTAGTATAATTTTCAAATAGTTCACATGTCAAGAGAAATTGTTCATTTAATTTTTCTCTTACTGTATTAATTCCTTCAATAACAGAATTAGAAAAACTTAAATTCTTTTCAACTTCTTTTCTTGTATATTTCATCATGTTATCAGCAATTTCTGCTAAACGTGAATAGTCAATTAATATTTTATGTAGTCCAGAAATATATTTATCATTAGTTTCTGTTAAATTTGAATTATTAGAACTAATTTTTAATAAATAATTAACTATTTCATTATTTACAATTTCAATATTTTGCATCCTATCTGTAATTTCTTTTTGGCCATCAACATTTCTATCTATGAACATTGTAATAGCTACATTTAATGTATCTAAACATTCTCTACCAAATGCAACAGTCTCTTTACCAGCTTGTTGAATAGCAATAGAAGGAGTCATTAAGAAACGTTCATCGAGGAAAGAAGTAGTTTTCTTAACTTTTTTATCTCTGATAATAAATTTAGATACTTTAACAAAAACATTTATAAATGGTAAGAAAATAATAGTGCATAATACATTGAAAAATGTATGGAACATAGCAATTTGAGTACCTGGTAAACTAAACCATTTAGCAAATGTGGCATCCATAAATGAAGGTACACATAATAAAATAATAATAAATATAAATGAACCAACAAAGTTAAACATAAAATGAATTAATGATGCTCTTTTAGCATTAGGAGAAGCTCCAATAGAAGATAATAAAGCAGTTACACATGAACCGATATTACTACCCAATATTATATATAATACAGAATTTCCTCCGCCTCCAATAGCAATACCAACACTAGCCATTGAAATAATAATTGTTGTTAAAGCAGATGATGATTGTAATAAAGCAGTTAAAGCAATACCAATAATAAATAAAATAAAAGGATTATTAATTGATGCTAACATATTAACAATTGTTTCTGAATTCTTAAAATCAGACATTGAATTAGACATCATACTTAATGCCATAAACACCAATCCTAAACCTGCTAATGTCATAAATATAGTTTTAATTTTTTCTTTTTTACTTAACATTGCTCCAAATATACCAATAAAAGTAAAAATAACAAAATAACTAGCTATATCAAAAGAAGATAATGCTACTAATTGAGCAGTAACTGTAGTACCAATATTTGCCCCCATAATCATAGCAGTTGCTTGAAATAAATCCATTATTCCAGCATTAACAAAACCAACAATCATAACAGTAGTAGCACCACTTGATTGAATAATTGCAGTTACTAACATACCTATAGCAACTCCAATAAAACGATTTTTTGATGTTTTATTAAATAATTTTTTTAAGCCAGTATTAGCTAATTTCTCAATATTCTCAGATAATATTTTAAAACCCAATAAGAATGCACCTAAGCCAGATAAAAGCATGACAAATGCCTTAATATATATTTCCATATTACAAACTCCAAAACATTTATATTTTACTAAAATTTTACATGTGTTAAAAGAAAAAATCGTTATTTATAGAAATTAATACTTAAATTAAAGGAGCAATTAATCTTAATAAATCTTTTATTAATCTTTCTGGGATACTTAATTTTGAATTTTTAACATTCATTTTAATACTTTCATTATTAATAATATTTTCAAAATCTTTTTTCATATCTTTAATAATATTACTCTTATAAAACCATACTCCACATTCAAAATGATGCACAAATGATCGATAATCAAAATTAGCAGTACCAATAGAAGCAAATTCATCATCAACAATTACATTTTTCGAATGAACAAAACCTTTTTCAAATTCATAAATTTTAACACCATTAATAATAAGTTTCTCATAATTAGATTTTGTCATGATTTTAATCATTTTTTTATCAGGAATATGAGGAGTTAATATTTTTACATCTACTCCTCTTTTACTAGCGTTACATATTGCTTCTAAAAATTCATAATCAACAATTAAATATGGAGTAGTAATATAAATATATTTTTCTGCTTGATTAATAAAATTTAAATAAATATTTTTACTAATATAATCATTATAAATAGGACATGGTCCATCACCATAAGGAGCAACAAATCCATTTTCATCATATTTTTTATGTTCTACTAAATAATTGCTTACTTCTAATTTCTTTACCGAACTTGGATTAAATAAACGAATAAACATTAAAATTAACGAATCAACACATTCACCTTTTAATAAACAAGCATTATCTTTCCATTCACCATAAGGATGTGTAACATTAATATATTCATCAGCAATATTTGCCCCACTGATATATCCAATTTCTCCATCAATTACTGTTATTTTTCTATGATCTCTATTATTATGTGCAACAGATACTAATGGAGTAAATGGATTAAATCTAGTCGCATAAATTCCTTTGTCTCTTAATCTTAAATAATAAGATCCAGGTAATTTACCAACGCATCCAAAATCATCATACATTACATATATTTCAACACCTTCAAGTGCTTTTTGAGTTAATATTTCTAATATAGGATCCCAAAATTTACCATTTTCAATTATAAAATATTCCATGAAGATATATTTTTTGGCCGTTTTCAAATTTTCAACTAATGATTTAAAAAAATCTTCGCCTGTAGGTAAAAATTCATTATAACTATTTTCGTAAGTTGGTAAAAAACAAGTTCTTTCAATATAACATGCTTGTCCATAAGCTTTCTTATTTTCTATATAAAGTTTATCCATGGTTTCTTTATTCTTTTTACAAAACCTTATTAATTTTTTGTCTTCTTTTTTTATTGCTTTACGGGCTTTTCTTGATAATGTATAATTACCAAATAAAATATAAATAGCAATACCAGCGATTGGAACGAATAATACAATTGCTACCCAAGGTAATTTAAATGAAGCAGGTTTATCTTTATTAATAATAGCTAAAAATATAATAAAAGCTAAAAAACTAAACCAATAATTAACCCACCAAAAAGTACTACTTAAATAAAAATTTGTTGCGATAAAAACAAATATTTGAAAACAGATAGCTATAAAAACAAATAAAAATTTTGAAAAAAACAATTTAAAAAATCTCATTTAAACAACCTTTATTTCCATTCATATATATTTTAAGCTAAAAATAATAAAATGACTATATTTTTATTTTAGATACTTATTAATTTCTTCTAAATTAGGTAAATTATCTATAGCACCCTTACTTAAAGTATTTAATGCACCTGCAATATTAGCAAATTTAAAAATATTATCTAATAATGATTTATTCCATTCTTCTTTTTTATATTTTTCAATATTAACTAATATTCCTGCAAAAAAACAATCTCCAGCCCCAGTAGTATCCACGCTATTAACTTTAATAGAAGGAATATAATTACTAATTTCTTTAAAAATATATCTACTTCCTTTTTTTCCTAAAGAAATACAAATTAAAGCATTATTTGATAAATTAATAAGATATTCTTTAGTAAAAATATCAACTTCTTCTTCTGATAATTTAATAATATCAGCTTGCTCTAATATTAATTTATACCTTTCAATAGCGGTATTTTTATCTTTAAATATATCTCCTCGATAATTTACATCAAAACTTAATAATTTATGATTATCTTTTATTTGTTTATTTAATTTATAAAAATATTTTAACCATTTTTCACTAGATAAGAACAAACTTCCTAAATGTACAATATTAGATTTTATTAATTCTTTATTTTTAACTAAAGGTAAAAATATATCAGCAGTATTATATCTATAAAAACAAAAACTTCTTTCTCCTTTTTCATCAATATTAACAAATGCTAAAGTAGTATTATGATTTTTAATAACTTTAAGATGATTAATAACATTTTGTTTTTTAATATATTCAATTAAAAATTTACCAATAATATCATCACCGACTGCACCATAAAAAGATGAAATACCACCAAATTTAGCTATTGCACAACTAACATTAAAAGGTGCACCACCTGCTCTTCTTTGATAAGAAAAAACTTTATCATGGTATTCACCAATCATATCTACTAAAATTTCACCAACACATATAATCATATTTATTGATCCATAAATTTATTATGATCTATCTTACCAATTTTTGTTTTAGGAAATTCATCTAAAACAATAATCTTGTTAGGAATCATATATTTAATTAGCCTTTCATTTAAAGTTTTATATAATGAAGAAATCAATTCATTTTGGTCTCCATTAAAATTTTTATTTAAAATAATATATAAATTTGTATGTGGTTTTGGATTAATAAAATATTCCATTGATGCATCAAAAACATTATTATTTTCTAAAACAATTTTTTCAATTTCTAATGGATAAACATTTATTCCACTGATTTTGAATACTCTTTTCTTTCTTCCTTTAATATAAATATAACCTTCATTATCAATATAACCTAAATCACCACTTTTAATATATAATTTTCCATTTATTATTATTTTTGTATCATTAGATGCTCTTAAATCATTTAAATAACCATTCATCATTGTATTACTATTAATATATATTTCTCCTATTTCATTACATGATAAAATTTTATCTTCATACACTAATACATCGATATCTTTTAATGGTTTACCAACTGAACCAATTTTATAATTTTCTAAAGTATTAACTGCACAAACAGTAACAGTTTCAGTTAAACCATATCCTTCTAACAATCGACAATTAGAATGATTTTTAATCATAATATCATTAAAATCATTAATTAATTTTGTTTGAACAATATCTCCACCTATAAAACAAAATTCTAAATTAGTTAATTTTGCTTTTTGAAAATTCTTATTTAAAATTAATTTTTGATATAAAAGAGGCACTCCAATTATCAAATTAACTTTATTTTGATTAATCCATTTAATAACTAAATCAGGATTAAATTTCATCATTAAAGCAGAACTTGCTTGATTAAATAATGGAGCGTGTACTCCCATACCTAAACCAAAACCATGAAAAGTTGGTAATACTGCTAACATTGATTTTCCTTTAAGAGATTTATTAACAATATAAGGAACTTTTTTCGCTAAATTATTTATTGAATCATTACTTAGTTCAATTATTTTTGGCATACCAGTTGTTCCACCCGAATGTAAATAAATAGAAGTTAAAGAAGATCGGAAGAGCACACGTCTGAACTCCAGTCACACAGTGATCTCGTATG
>CAJKZK010000092.1 GCA_905204225.1 uncultured Bacillota bacterium | reverse complement strand
CGTGTGCTCTTCCGATCTTTAAGTGAATAGTAATTATTTTGTTTTCTAAATCTACTTTTTTAATATAGAAATTAACAAAAGGGATTAGAATTGTTTTTTTGTTTTTTAATTCTATTCTTAAAGATATTTGAGATGTAAAATCTTCTACTTTTTTGACTGTGCCAAAAATATTCCCTTCTTCATCAACACAACTAAGATTTAATAAATCATTAAAATAATAAGTGTTTTTTGGTAGAGGTGGTAATTCATCTTTTTTAATTTGTAAATACCATCCTATATATTTTTCTGCTTCTTCAATAGAAGATATTTCATTGAAAGTAACAAAATCAAATTCACCTTCATTAGAATAAGATTTAACTGTTAATTTTTTTTCAATCTCTTCTTTTTCATTTACTAAATATATTTCGCTATTTTTTTTATACCTTTCTTTAGCAAAATAAGAAGTAGATTTAATTTTAAAAGTGCCTTTAAGGCCTCTAGTTTTTATAATAATTCCAACATTTAAATAATCATTTCGTTCCATAATTTTATTTTAAATAAAAAGATGTGGAATTTCCACATCTTTAAACTGAGACAATTAATTTTCTTCTGGTAAAGTTGCGAGTTTAATATGAATTCTTTGGTTATTGTTTTTACCTGCAATAGATAATACTTCTCTTAAAGCATCTGCGGTAGAACCATGTTTTCCAATTAAACGGCCAGTATCTTCAGCTGTACAAGAAATAAGATAAACTATATCTTTTTCTGAACTACCTTCAATTTGTTCAATTTTAACTTTTTCAGGATTATTTAAGATGTCATCGATTAATTGATGAATAAGTGCAATATAATCCATTTTATTCACCTACTTTTTGCTTGCAGTAAATTTAGCAATAATTCCGTGTTTTGAAAGAATTGATTTAACTGTGTCTGATACTTGAGCACCTTTATTTAACCAAGACATAATTTTTTCTTCATCTAATTTGATTTCATCTGTTATAGGATCATAGAAACCAACTTGTTCAATGAATCTTCCATCTCTAGCATAGCGTGAATCTGCAACAACCATTCTATATGTTGGATCGAAATGACGTCCAGTTCTTGTTAATCTAATTTTAACCATAAAAATCTCCTTTTTTCTTAAGCAAAGTAATTTTATTATATAGATTTTATTGTGTCAAGTAAAAATGCTTAACATGTAAAAAAATAATTAAATATACAATTTTTTAACTAAATAAATTATTTTTTTTGATTAAATCATTGAAAAATAAATTAATTATATTTATTATATAAGAGCGTTTAAGCGCACTAATGGTCCTCTGATTAGTCACAAATTAATGAACATTAGCTAAAAAATAAGAAAAGGAGAGCGTTAGGAATGAATACTCAATTAGTAGAACAAATTACTAAAACACAAATCAGAAGTGATCTTCCTTCATTCAAAGCTGGAGACACAATTAAAGTTTCTTTTAAAATCGTTGAAAACGGTAAATCAAGAATCCAAGTCTTCCAAGGTGTTGTTATTGCTCGTCGTGGTTCAGGTGTTGGTGAAACATTCATTATTAGAAAAGAATCATCAGGTGTTGGAGTTGAAAGAACTGTCCCTGTAAATTCACCATCAATCGCTTCTATTGAAGTTGTTAAACATGGTAAAGTAAGACATCATAAGATTTACTTCTTAAGATCAAGAAAAGGTAAAGCAGCTAGACTTAAAGAAATTCTTTAATTTTAGTTTAAAATTTAGTAATGTGACTTTAGAGCCGATTATTCGGCTCTTTTTGTTTATTTAAATTTTTTAAAATTTATTATCGTAAATAAAAATTTAATATGGTGAAGCATTTCATTTTTTAGCTTTTCTATAATAAATAATTTAATTAAGCTATAGAGAATCATTGGTTGATTAAAAAAGATATATTTCATTTTTGTTTTTAAAATTTAATTAGATGTGAGATAATATAAATATGAAAAAAAATTGGACTAAAATTTTAACTATTTCTTTAGAAATTATAATGATCATTATTGCTTCATTTTTAGTAATAAGAAATGTTTGTTATACTGCAATAATTGTTAATCAATCTTCAATGAATCCAACCTTAAATGATGGTGATTATGGATACGCAATAAAAACTAAACATGCATTAAATAATATTAAAAGATTTGATATTGTTATTTTTAAATTAGAAGAAAATAATGAAAAAAAAGATTTAATTAAAAGAATAATTGGTTTACCTAATGAAGAAATAGAATTTAAAGATGATAGTGATTTATATGTTAATAATGTTTTAATTGAACAAGATTTTATAGATAAAGATACTCAAAAATTAACTAATATCGGTTTAAAACAAAAAAAATTTATTGTTCCAGAAAATCAATATTTTGTTTTAGGAGATAATAGAGGAATTTCTTATGATTCTAGAAATTTTGGTTATATTGAAAAAAATTCTATTTTTGGTATTTTAAAAATTATTACAAAACATTATTCTAATTATAATAATGAAACAAATAAATATGGAAAAGAAGAATTTATCCCTTTTAAATTCTTTTAATTTAAGGAATTAAGATTTTGAATGAAAAACAAAATCAAAAATTAAAAAATGCTCATTGGTAAAGGACAACTTATATAAACTCTCTTTAAAGTCCTTATTTTATAAGGCTTTTAATTAAATTTCTTTTTACAATTTTTAATAAAAAATCAACAAAATTTATAAGAAAAATCGGGTAAGAACTACTTAAAGAAACTTTATTATAGGAAGGTGAATATTTTGAGAATAGAAGATTTAAAGTGGATAATTGAAAATAAAAAAAAGAAGAACAAAATCTTCTTTGTGAAATCTTATAGAAAGTTGTAATATTAAGATGACATATAAGGTAGCAGTGTATCTTCGTTTATCAAAAGAAGAATATTGATATTAAATAAAAAATTAAAAGAAAGGAGAATAATAAATGGACAATAAAAACTTACAAATAACTAATCATGATTTTTTAATATATAGAGATTTGAACAATGATGTTAAGGTTAGTGTAATGTTAATAAATAACGATATATGGCTTACTCAAAATTTGATTGCAGATTTGTTTGGTGTAGGAAGAAGTACAATAACAGAACATATTAATAATATATTAAATAGTGGTGAACTTGATGAAAATAATACCGTCGGAAAAACCGACGTTGATAATTCTAAAAAACCTGTAAAGATATATAACCTTGATATGATTATTGCAGTTGGTTATAGAGTAAATTCAAAAAAAGCAACCAACTTTAGAATTTGGGCTACTAAAATATTAAAAGAATATCTGATAAAAGGTGTAGTTATGGATGATGAAAGATTAAAAAATCCTAATTACATATTTGGCGAGGATTATTTTGAAGAAACACTTGAAAGAATTAGAAACATTCGTTCAAGCGAGAGAAGATTTTATCAAAAAATAACCGATATATATTCTTCTTGCAGTGTTGATTATGATAAAGATTCAGAAATAACAAAAGAATTTTTTAAAACTGTTCAAAATAAGTTGCATTATGCAATAACAGGAAATACTGCAGCAGAAATAATATATAACAGAGTTGATTCAGAAAAAGAAAATATGGGACTAACAAATTGGAAAAATTCTCCTAATGGACCAATCTATAAATATGACGTGGACATTGCAAAAAACTATTTAAATGAGAAAGAATTAAAAGATTTGAATAGAATAGTAACAATGTATTTAGATTATGCTGAATTACAAGCAGAAAATCATAATGCTATGACCATGAAAGATTGGGTAGAAAAGTTAAATGCATTCTTACAATTTAATGGCAAAGAAATATTACATAGTGCAGGAAAAATATCTGCAAAAGTGGCACAAGAGTTAGCTTATAAAGAATATGATAAATTTAAAATAAAACAAGATAAATTATATAAATCAGACTTTGATAATTTTTTAAATGAAGCAAGAATGATAGAGAATGGAAGTGATAAATAATGGATATGTATCAAAATAGAAAAAAAAGACAAGAAATGAAAAATAGTGAAAATAAAAAAGAAACACAAAATCAAAAATTAAAAAATGTACACTGGTTTCCAGGCCACATGGTTAAAGCTACTAGAGAAATAATAGAAAGATTAAAAGTAATAGATGTTATTATTGAAATTGTTGATTCAAGAGCTCCTATTTCTTCAAAAAATCCATTTTTAGAAGATGCAACTAAATCTAAAAAAAGATTATTAGTTTTTTCTAAAAAAGATTTAACTGATAATAACAAAATTAATATGTTTGAAAAATATTATCAAGATAGAAATTATGATACTATTTTAGCTAATTTAAATGATAAAAAGGATATTTTAGAAATAATAAAAAAAGTTCAATTTTTAGGAAAAGATAGACAAGAAAAATATTTAAAAAAAGGTATGAAACCTCAACCATTAAGAGTAATGATTATTGGTATTCCTAATGTTGGAAAATCTACTTTAATAAATAAATTAACTAGAAAAAATGCAGCATCTGTTCAAAATACTCCAGGACATACTAGAGCTCAGCAATGGGTTAGAATTAATGAAAATTTTGAATTATTAGATACTCCAGGTATTTTACCTCCTCATTATGAAGATAAAACATATTCGCTTCATTTAGCGTTGATTGGTTCAATTAAAGAAAATATTTTACCGATTGAAGATTTATATGATTATTTAATTGAATTTTTATTAAAAGAATATCCTTCGTCTTTAAACAAAAGATATGGAGTTGATGAAACATTATCTATTCATGAATTTACTAATGAAATAGCTAAAAGAAGAGGCTTATTATTAAAAGGAAATGAATATGATGAAGAAAAAACAAAAAAACTTGTATTAAAAGAATTTAAGGAAGGAATTATTACACCAGTAATAATAGATAAATTATGTTAGATTATGAAAGACCATTACATCAAAAAGGATATAAATTAATTGTTGGTTGTGATGAAGCAGGAAGAGGACCTCTTTGTGGACCAGTAGTGTGTGCAGCTTGTATTATGCCAGAAAATTATATTAATGATGATATAAATGATTCAAAAAAACTTACAGATAAAAAAAGAAGAGACTTATATCCTTTAATTATTAAAGATTCTATTGCTTTCGCTATAGTAGTTATTTCTCCTCAAGAGATAGATAGAATTAATATTTATGAAGCTTCAAGAAAAGGCATGCAAGATGCTATAGAAGCTTTAAATATTAGACCAGATTATATTTTAACTGATGCAATGCCATTAAAAAAATTTAAAGATATACCTACTGAAGCAATTATTAAAGGTGATGCTAAAGCAATTAATATTGCTGCTGCTTCTATATTAGCTAAAGTCTCAAGAGATAATATTATGGAAGAATTAGATAAAAAATATCCTCAATATCAATTTGCTAAGCATAAAGGATATCCTACTAAATTGCATCTTGAATTATTAGATAAATATGGACCAATTAAAGAGATTTATCGCTATAGTTATAAACCTGTTCAAAAATTTTTATATAAACAAATCGAACTTTTTTAATTAAAAATCAAAATTTTTAAAAATCTCCACAATTTATATAATGTGGAGGTTTTAACATGAGAAATATTTTAATATATTTTGCTATCAAATATCATGGTGATTATAGACTTATAATGAATGCAATTAAAGAAAAAGAAAAAGTTGATGAAGAAGAATTAAAAAAAATAAAAAATAGAAATTATAAAGCTATTACTATTTTAGATGATGATTATCCTTTTGAATTAAAATCAATATATATGCCACCATTTGTTTTGTTCTATAAAGGCGATATATCTTTAATTAATGGAAAAAATAAATTAGCGGTTATAGGTTCAAGAAAACCTAGTGAATATGGTATTAATGCAACAAAAAAAATTCTTGATGAATTATTTTTACAATGTGAGGCTATAATAGTTTCAGGAATGGCTTCAGGTATTGATTCTATAGCACATTTATCTAGCTTAGAACATAAAATGAAAACTATTGCTGTTTTAGGATGTGGAATTGATTATTGTTATCCAAGTGAAAATTTAATGCTAAAAAAAGAAATAGAAAAAAATGGTTTAGTGTTAAGTGAATATCCTGATAAGACAGTTCCTAATAAAAATTTTTTTCCTTTAAGAAATAGAATCATTGCTGGAATATCTAAAGCGGTTCTAGTGACAGATGCAAAAATAAAAAGTGGAACACAAATTACGATTAGATTTGCACTTGAACAAGGTAAAGAAATTTATGCGATTCCTCATTCAATTTTTGATAATTCTTTTTGCAATGAATTAATAAAACAAGGTGCTGTTCCTGTTTTAAAAGGACAAGATTTAGAAGAATTTTATTAAAATTAGAAAAAAGAAAAAAATTTATTATTATTATCTTATTAATAATAATGTAATTTTGTCGAAAAAAAGTATATAAAAATTCATTGACATTTTATTTATCAATATTGAATAATAGTTAAATGCTGGAGGTAAGAAGAATGAAACTTATTATTGTTGAATCTCCGACTAAATGTGAGACAATTAAAAAATATCTTGGAAATGAATATAATGTTATTGCTTCTTATGGTCATATTAGGGATTTATCAACCACAGGTAAAGGTGGATTAGGAGTAAATATAGAAGATGATTTTAAACCAACTTATGTAATTAATAAGGATAAAGTTAAAATTGTAAATAATTTAAAAAAGAATGCTAAAAATGCTGAAGAAATATATCTTGCAACCGACCCTGATCGAGAAGGAGAAGCTATATCTTGGCATTTAGCAAGTGTATTAAATTTGGATGTTAAAACAACTAAAAGATTAGAATTCCATGAAATAACTAAATCAGCAATTACTAAAGCGATTGAGAATCCTCGTACTATTGATTTAGATTTAGTAGCGTCTCAAGAGACTAGAAGAATTATTGATAGAATAATGGGCTTTAAGTTGTCTACTTTAATGAAAAGAAAAATTGGTTCTGTTTC
>CAJKZK010000091.1 GCA_905204225.1 uncultured Bacillota bacterium | reverse complement strand
CTTTAATAAAGATAATTCATTTGAGAATATAAAAAATGAATTTAATTTAAAGAAAGATTATTTTTCTTATTATCAGAATATAATTTATAAAAGTTCGATTTTATCATTTTTAATATTATTTTTGTTGATAAATGATATTAAGAATTTATTGTTTATTTTTTGTATAACATTGTTTATTTATTTTAAAGAATTAATTTTATTTGAAATAAATCAACCATTAAAATTTAATAATTACTTGTTAGAAATCAATAATGATTATTTAAAAGCTAATTCTTTAGCGTATTCTATTATCAACAAAATTAATATATTTAATATTTTAAAATATGTTTTAATTGTAATTTGTGATTTTATTATTTGTTTTTATAATAAAAATTTTTCACCGTTTATTTATTATTTGATTATTAATGAAATTGTTTACGATAATTTAAATTATTTATATATTAATGATGATTATTTATTGTTAAATAAAGAAATATTAATTCATTTACATGTAAATTAAAATATTTAGTTTGTTATAGATATAAAGATTTAAATTTTATGTTATAATATTTTACGAGGATATTTATTTATGGATATAGAAATGACTTTTTCCAATCAAGTTGATAAAAAATATGATAATTATGAAGAATATTATTTAAATTTAGCGAATACAATTTTTGATTATTTAAATTTAAATGCTTATTTTATTTTTGAAGTGGATTTAGTATCTTTACAAGAAATACATAAAATTAATAAAGAATATCGTCATGTTGATCGCCCAACTGATGTTATTTCTTTTGCTTTTGAAGATAATAATGATTTTTCAAATTTAAAATCTAATGATGAATTACCTAGAGATTTAGGTGAAATATTTATATGTGTTGATAAAGCAAAAATGCAAGTAGAAGAATATAAACATTCATTTGAAAGAGAAATGGCATTTTTATTTACTCACGGATTATTACATTTACTAGGTTATGATCATCAAAATGAAATAGAAGAAAAAGAAATGTTTTCTATTCAAGATAAAATAATGGAAATAATGAAATTGTAGGAGGATACATGCTAAGTATTGATGAATTAATTAATGAAGCTAAAAAAGCTAGAGAAAAAGCATACACGAGATATTCTGGCTTTAAAGTTGGAGCAGTTATTGAATGTAAAGATGGTAAATTAATTTATGGTGCGAATATTGAAAATTCTAGTTATGGACTTACAATGTGTGCAGAAAGAAACGCTATATTTCAAGCATATTTATTAGGATATAGAAAAGAAGATTATGTTCAATTATGTATTATTGCTGATACTGAAAGAATTACATCTCCATGTGGAGCATGTAGACAAGTGTTAAGTGAATTATATAATGAAGACGCACCAATATATTTATGTAATTTAAAAGGTGATTTTTTGAAAACTAATATTAAAGAATTATTACCTTATAGTTTTAATGGAGAAGATTTAAAAAAGTGAAAAAAGTAGGTTTTGTATCGATTGTAGGTAAAACTAATGCAGGAAAATCAACATTATTAAATTTAATAATGAAACAAAAAATTTCTATTGCTACTAGTAAGCCTCAAACAACAAGAAATTCCATACAAGGAATTTATAGTGATGATGATTCACAAATTATTTTTATTGACACACCTGGTGTAGTAAAATCACATCAAAAATTAGATCAATATATGAATAAACAAATAGCTTATTCATTAATTGATGTTGATGCATTAATTATATTAGTTGATGCTTCAATTCCTTTTGATAAAGAAAAAGATATAATGTTAAAAGATCGTTTTGAAAAAGATGTACCAACATTTGTTGTCTTTAATAAAATTGATTTAACAAATATTTATTTAATTAATTCTTTAAAAAAAGAATATCAATTAATGTTTCCTAATGCTAAATTAATTGAAATATCATGTAAAGATAAATTTAATATTGAAGAATTAATTAAAGAAGTTAAACAAGTTCTACCAAATGGAGAAAAATATTATCCTGATGATATGAAATCTAATCATCCTATTTCTTTTGTAATTGGAGAAATAATTAGAGAAAAAATATTAATGTATACATCTCAAGAAGTTCCACATTGTGCTGCTTGTAAAATTGAATCAATGAAAAAAATTAATGATACATTACATATTCATGCCACCATATTAGTTGAAAGAGATTCTCAAAAGAAAATTATTGTTGGTAAAAATGGTCAAATGATTAAAAAAATTGGTATGGCTAGTAGAAAAGAAATTGAAAATCTTTTATCAAGGAAAATAAATTTAATGACTTTTGTTAGAGTGGAACCTCATTGGAGAGACTCAACTACTTATTTAAAAGAATTTGGTTATAGTGAAGATAATGAATAATCAAGAATATATTGTTCAAGGTTTTGTCATTAAAACAGTAGATTATAAAGAATATGATGCAATTATTACTTGTTTAACTAGTGATGGTATAATTAGTTTTATTGCTAAAGGAGTAAATAAATTAACTTCAAAAAATAGAGTAAGTTGTACTTTATATGCATTTAGTGAATTTACTTTAGAAAAAAATAAAATGAATTATTATATTCTAACTAAAGGTAGATTAATTAATTATAATCGTTTTTTATATGACTCAATCGATTATATGGCTTGTGTTGGCTTAATAAGTGAATCAATATTGATTTTTTTAGATGATAAACCATCGTTAACTATTTATAAATTATATAAATATTTAATTGATTCAATTAATAATTTTGATATTTTTACGATAACAAGTATTTTCTTAGCAAAAATAATTATTGATACAGGATATCAATTAGATACTTCAAGTTGTGTTAAATGTGGTAAAAAAAATGATATTGTTTTTATGTCATATAATGATGGTGGTTTTATCTGTAATAAATGTTTAACATATAATCAAGAAAAACAAAATGTAGAATACTTAAAATCAATTAGATATACATTTTTAGTTGATGAAGATAATTATTATCATTATAAATTAAATAAAGAAATAGCTATTAGAATTATTAAAGAATATGTTTTATATTTGCAAGACTCTTTTGGCTTTAAAGAATTAAAAACATTTGAAATGTTTAAAAATTTATATTGAATTAAAACAAAAATACACTTATAGTGTGTTGACTATAATTAATTTTATAGATAAAATAAAAAAAGATATTTTTATGGAGTAAAAAAATGGAAAAGAAATTTGATACTATTGTAACTCATTTACAAACTACAGGATACGTGTTTCCTGGTTCGCAAATATATGGTGGTTTAGCTAATTCTTGGGATTATGGACCACTTGGTGTTTTATTTAAAAATAATGTTAAAGCTTGCTGGTGGCAAAAATTTGTTACTGAACAACCAATGAATGTTGGTCTTGATCCAGCAATTATTATGAATTCAAAAGTTTGGGAAGCAACTGGACATATTGGTAATTTCTCAGATCCTTTAATTGATTGCAAACATTGTAAAGCACGTCATAGAGCAGACGATTTAATTGAAAAACAAGATCATATTAGTTGTGATGGCTGGACAAATGAACAAATGAATCAATATGTTAAAGAACATCATATTAAATGTCCTGTTTGTGGTGAATCTAATTTCACAGATATTAGACAATTTCAATTAATGTTTAAAACTCATATTGGAGTTACTGAAGACGCTAAAAGTGAAGTTTATTTAAGACCTGAGACTGCTCAAGGTTTATTTGTTAATTTTAGTAATGTTCAACGTTCTATGAGAAAAAAATTACCTTTTGGTATTTGTGATATTGGAAAATCTTTTAGAAACGAAATTACACCTGGTAATTTTACTTTTAGAACTCGTGAATTTGAACAAATGGAAATGGAATTTTTCTGTCATCCAGGTGAAGATTTAAAATGGTTTAGTTATTGGAAAGAATATTGTTATAAATTTTTAATAAGTTTAGGTTTAAAAGAAGAATCTTTAAGATTAAGAGATCATGATAAAGCTGCATTAGCGTTCTATTCTAAAGCTACAACAGATATTGAATACTTATTCCCATTTGGATGGGGTGAATTATGGGGAGTAGCTGATAGAACTGATTATGATTTATCTAGACATCAACAATATTCAGGAGAAAATTTACAATATTTAGATCCATTTACTAATGAAAAATTTGTTCCTTATTGTGTTGAACCTGCTGTTGGAGTAGATAGAATTTGTTTGGCTTGTTTATGTGAAGCTTATGAAGAAGAAACTTTAGAAAAAGATACTAGAACTGTTTTACATTTAAGCCCAGTACTTGCTCCATATAAAGTTGCTGTTTTACCATTAAGCAAACAATTAAAAGAAGAAGCTGATGAAGTTTTATTTAAATTAGTAAAAGAATTTTCTACTACTTATGATGAAACTGGTTCTATTGGTAAAAGATATCGTAGACAAGATTCTATCGGTACACCATATTGTTTAACTGTTGACTTTGATTCTAAAGAAAATAAAACTTATACTTTAAGAAATCGTGATACAATGGAACAAACAAGAATGACATTAGATGAAATTATTGATTTTGTAAAAAAACAAATTAAATTATAAAAGATAAATGATACCACAAGAAGTAATAAAGGATATATTAAATAAAGCTGATATTGTTCAAGTTATATCAGCATATATAAATGTTATAAAAAAAGGCAATGGATATGTTTCTGTTTGTCCTTTTCATGATGACCATAATCCTTCAATGCAAATAAATCCTAAATTACAAATATTTCGTTGCTTTTCTTGTGGGACTGGTGGTAATGTTTTTACTTTTGTTGAGAAATATGAACATGTAGGTTTCATTGATGCTGTAAAAAAAGTGGCTGAAATTATTAATTATTCATCGCCACTATTACAAGTTCAAGAAAGAAAAATTGATGATAAAACTAAATCTTTATTAAAGGCAAATTTAGATGCCTCAAATTTTTATCATTATGTTTTATCTACTAATGCTGGAATTAAAGGAAAAGAATATTTTAATAAAAGAAATATTTCTCAAGAAATGATTGATTATTTTTCTTTAGGTTTTGCACCTGAAAATGGTCAATTTACTATTAAACAATTAAGAAGTAAAGATAATGAAGTAAATGTATTAGAAGAAGTTGGTATACTTATTCATGAAGGTAGTGAATTTACCGATAGATTTAAAAATAGAGTTATTTTTACATTATTTAATGAATATGGAGAAGTAATTGGATTTTCAGGAAGAAGAATAGAAGATAATGACGAAGCAAAATATGTTAATTCACCTTCTTCAAAAATTTTTAATAAATCAAATGTTTTATATAATTATCAAAATGCTAAAAATGAAGCTTTAAAAGAAAATTGTTGTTATGTTGTTGAAGGCTTTATGGATGTATTTAGTTTATATCGTTGTAATATCAAATCTGTAGTGGCATTAATGGGAACAGCTTTTACATCATTACACGCTAAACAATTAAAAAAATTAAATGTAGAAATAAGGTTATGTTTAGATGGTGATGAAGCTGGTCAACATGGAATATTAAAAATGTTACCTATTCTTGATGAAGCAAAAATTAATTATAAAATAGTTAATTATAAAGGTGATAAACGTGATCCAGATGAAATATTTAATCAAGATGGAGAAATTAAATTAAAAGAAATTGTTAATAATTTAATATTAAAAAATGAATTTATTATTCAATATTTCTCTGATAAAAATGATTTAAAAATTATTGATGGGAAAAGAAATTTTGTTAATGAAATTAGTAAATATATTTATTTTACTGATCCATTAGAAAAAGAAGCTTTTACTAAAGAAATTGCTTCAATTACAGGATTTAATTATAATTCTTTAGCTAAATTATTTAAAAGTGAAAATAATGAAGAATTATTCGTAGATTTTAGTATTAATAAACAAAAAATTATTCAAAAAAAATATGATGGTAAACAAAGAATTGAAAGACAATTGATTTATTATGTATTAAATAATCCTGATTCATTTTATTTAATTAGTCAAAGTGAAGTATTTCCTTTTGTAGATGATATATATTTAAAAATATTTTCTTATTTAGAAGAAATAAGGCAAGATAATACTAATTATAAAATAAATGATGTTATTTCTTTAATTCAATCAATGAATGATAATCAAATATTAGTTGATGAAATTATTAAAATAAATGAAGAAAAATATCCTCCTTGTGATAATGAAATCATTAATGAATGTTTAACAAGAATGAAAGAATTATTAAAAATTAGACATGAGGATGATTTATTAAATCAAGATGCGTTCGCTTTAGATGAAATAGCTAGAGCAAAATTGTTAGACCAAAGAAAAGGAGTAAGAAGCTATGGAAAAAACAAAGAAAACAAAAATTGATGATGAAAAATTAGAAAATGATTTAATTGAAGACAAAGATGATGATTTTGATGATGAAGATTTTGATGATGAAGAATTAGATGAAAATTATTCTAATCCTGATGATGAAGCAATTGAATCCTTAGATTCTATTAAAAAAAGATTAGAAAAGCAAGGAAAAAAAGATGGCTCTTTAAATCAAGAAGATATTTTAGATGCTGTTGCTCAACTTGATTTATCTGATGAAGATCTTGAGTCTTTAATTAAATATTTTAAAGATAAAAAAATTGAAGTTATTTCTGATGAAGAAGATGATCAAAATTTAGATGATATCGATTTATCCGATGAAGATTTAAAGAAGATGGATAAAGAAGATGATTTAACAGAAGTATTTGAAAATGATGATGATTATGATGAAAATGCAATGGAACATATTGATCCAAATCTTGATTCAGATATAGATATGTTATCAATGGATTCTGTTAAAATAAATGATCCAGTTAAAATGTATTTAAAACAAATTGGTTGTTATAAATTATTAAGTCCTCAAGAAGAAATTGAGCTTGCTAAAAGAATTCAACAAGGTGATAAAAGAGCTAAAGATCAATTAACACAAGCAAATTTAAGACTTGTTGTGTCTATTGCAAAAAGATATGTTGGTAGAGGAATGTTATTTTTGGATTTAATTCAAGAAGGTAATTTAGGTTTAATTAAAGCAGTAGAAAAATTTGATTATACAAGAGGTTATAAATTTTCTACATACGC